>JANXCA010000049.1 GCA_025060535.1 Endomicrobiia bacterium
ATTATTTTAAAAGATAAACTTAGAAATTTTCTACCTGCGGTTTGTGTAGGAACTAGTGGGTTTGCAGGTATGGTGTTTGATCTTGTAATAATTGCTTCTTTTCAGGCGATATATGGATATGTTTTTTTTTGGATAGGTATACTTACTGGATTTTTTATGGTTGGTGCAACAGCTGGTGCGTTGATTTCTACAAGGATACTGGAAAGTTTTGATGAAAAATTAAAACAAAGATTATTTATAGTGATAGAATTTTTAGTATTACTTTTTTGTATCCTTTTACCTGTAATTATTGTCATTCTTAAACCATATTTTGAACTACCTAAGATGTATGAATGGTTAAAGTATGTATTTATTTTGTTAAGCTTAAAAAGTGGTTTACTTGTTGGAAGTGAGTTTCCTGTTGCAAATAGTTTGCAGATAAGAATTACTGGTGGTTTAAGCAAAACTGTAGGGTTACTTTATAGTAGTGACCTTATAGGTGGTTGGTTTGGAGGTGTTTTTGCAGGGTTGATGTTTTTACCAGTAATAGGCATAGTGGAGACATGTATTGTAGCATCAATAGTTAAGTTTCTGAGTTTTATTACTTTGATAAGTATTAGATGAAATACCCTATAAGATTTACACACAATCAAGAATGACTTAATGTTTATTGAAAATTTACTATAAAGTTTTTATATACTTACAGCCCATATTAGTTTTAAAGAGAATAGAGTAAATTAGATTTTTTTAATTAATAGTTGAAAATAAAACGCTTTTATAAAGAACAAAAATATTAGTTTCTTTAATAAAAGCGAAAAAATGAGAGGATATATGTTTAGAAATATACTTCTTATTTCTAAAAATCCTAAAATTAAGCAGCTAAAAAATATTAGTGTTAATCTTAAAAAATATAAGTTTAATGTTTATATCTCTTCTGAAGACAAAGATGAAATCAAAAAGCAAATTTATGACAACACAATAGAAATTGTATGGGTTCTTTCTGATATTCCTTTTTGTAGGAGACAGTCTCTTTGTCAATGGTTATACAAAAACTTTCCAAATAAACTTTATTTTAGTGTAGCATTGTCACTTCAGGATTCTTGTAATATACAAATATGTAAACTTTTACAGAGAAATGAATGCAGATCTTCATTTCTTGTTTGCGGAAGAATATAAAAGCAGTAATTGAGAGGTTTAAGTTCCTTCTAAGACGTAGTTTTACTACTTTAGCATCTTCTTTCAACAATAACATAGATTATATATTAAAATTAACTGTAAGATTTAGAACACTTTTTCCATTATTTTACAAAACTCCCTCTGTATATATCTCTTCACAAGAAGGAATAAATGTATTAGAAAGCATAATTTCTAAAGTGTCTAATTATCTTGTTGATTTACTTAAGAGACGTTTCTTAGCTGATAAAATATCTCTGTTTATTTACAACCATAACGAAGAAGATTATATACTTGTAGCACAGCATTCTTATGAAGTTACAGAAAAGCCAACAAAAATATCACGTAGTTGGAAACTTATGCAAAAAGTATTGGCAGCAAAAAAACCTATGTTGATACAGGATGGTGTGATACACTATCCTGAGTTGTCTCAGTTAAAAGTTAAATTTCAACCAAAGATAGTATCTTCAATAATAGTCCCTTTTATAGTTGGTGAAGAAGTGATAGGAGTAGTGAACATTGCAAGGTTGTCTCCAAAAAAAGAGAAATTTACTTTTGTTGAGTTTAATCTTATAAAAGTATTATGTAGATGGTTAAGTTATATTTATTCAGCACTAATATCAATTGAGTTCGCACTTGAATACGAAAAACTTAAATCAGATTTTGTATCTATAATAAATCATGAGTTAAGAACACCATTGATGTCATTGTCAGCTTCAGTAGAATTACTTGAAGGTAAAATTCCACAAAATATTGAAGAAATCCTTAAACGGAATATTAAACGTCTTGATGGGTTAATAGAAGAAATGCTTGATTTTTCTCGTATTGGTAAGGGAACGTTTAAGATTGAAATAAAAGAAAACTCAATTGCTGAACTTGGAAAAGAAATAGTTGAAGAATATAAACCTCAACTTGATAAACTTGGTATTAGGTTTATCTTAGATTTACCACAACTAACAACAGACAGGATCTACTTTGATAAAACCAAAATTAAACAAGTAATAGAAAATCTTATAAATAACGCAATAAAATACTTATCCGAAGAAAGAAAAGATAAATATATTAAGTTTAGTATTCAAGAAGAAGAAAAATATATCCATATAATTGTTGAAGATAATGGTATTGGTATAGAGAAAAAAAATCTAAAACAAATTTTTTTACCTTTTGTTCAAGTGGGTGATATAATGAACAAAAGCAAGCCAGGTTTAGGTTTAGGATTATATATAAGCAAAGAGATTTTAAACAGACATAAAGGTAAAATTTGGATTGAGTCAGAGTATGGTAAATGGACAAAAGCACATATATTACTGCCAAAAATTATAAATGTTTCTAATGGTAAAATAATTGGTAACTCTGTGTGGGGGAAGAGGGGTAGAAGGAAGATAAATAGTTAAAATTTTTAAAACAGCCACTCTCCTTTAAGTTTCTCTTCTTTAACTATAGATATAACATAAGATTTTATCTCTTCTGATAAAACAACTTCATTATTTTCAATTTTGTTTTTTAAATTAACAAGTTTTCTTAATGCTTCTTGTTTCACTCGTGGATCTTCATCATTTTTAAATAGTTTAATTAATAAATTTACTGTTTTATCATTAGCAATTTCAGCAAGTGCATATGCTACATTTGCACGTACAAAAGGGTTCTTATCTTCTACCATTTGAATAACAGTTGACAATGCTTTGTCAGGATTAATTTCATATAGTGTTTTTAGCATAGTAGCAATTTTTTCTCGGTAGAGTTCAAGTTGATATTCAGATTCAATTACACTTTTTGGCGGCTTTGATACAAAATTGATAAATTCTGTTTTATGTTGATTAAAAATATGTTCAGTAGCAGGTTTGGATATTACAGGTTGTAAAGTTTTGTTTTTATAGATTTGTTCAAATTTATTTTGTAGTTCTGTAATAAGTTTAATTTTTTCTTCACTATCTTTTTTGTAATCATCTAGGTATTTTTTATATAATTGTTCTCGTTCTTTAGTTTTTTCAAGTTCAGTTTTTATTTGTATAAGTTCAAGGTTGAGTTTAGAATTTTCTTTCTGCAAGTCAAAAATTTGTTTTTGTAATTCTTTTTTTATTTTATTTTGTAGTTTTATTTTAGTTATAAACCACCCTATAACTACAAAAAACAAAATACTTGTTGTAGAGTAAAAAAGAATTTTGTATCTTTTGTCTTCTATATATACAACCTGTTGAGTTATCTGTGTTGGTTTAGCTTCAGTTTCACTTACAGGTTGTTTTTTTTGTGTCTGTTGTTTTTTTGGTTGAGTTTCTTGAGATAGTTGAGTTTGTGTAAGTGTGGGTTTTTGTTGAACATTAAAAGAAGATTTTTGATTTCCAAGAATATCAGTAAGTATGCGATGTAATTCATTAATTTTTGAATTATCTTGTGTATACTTTAATGCTTTAGAAGTATATTCATATGCTTTTTTATAATTTTGTTTCATATATGCATTATTTGCTGCTTCTGCTAAAATACATATAAGAAAATTCTTATATTTTTCTTGCCGGTCTATTGAATATACTTTTTCCATATATTCAGCTGCTTTATCGTAGTCATTCTTAATATATTTTTCTACAGCTGCGTTGTATAAAAGTTTAACATCTTCTTCTGTAGAGAGTTTTATACTAAAAAACAATATAAGTAAAACAATGAGTTTTTTAAATATAAGGTTTATTTTGATATTCATTTAGATATTTATTTTTCAAGTTCTAAAAGTGTATCTATTTTCTTTAACAAGTTTAACACTTGTTCGTTAGTAGGTTCTATTTGTAAAATATCAAAAAGAACATTTTTTGCTTCCTGATATTTATGTTCAATTATTAACTTATTTGCAGTGCAAATAGCAACTAAAACCCTAGCTTGAGTATGTTGTGGATAAAGTTCAAGAAGTCTGTTAAGTTTATCAATTGCCACATCATACATACCTTTTTCGTATAAAGAAACTGCCTCCGAATATAAAATTTTAGCAGTCTCCATACTCATATATGAGTTTACAAGGTTCAACATTTCTTTAGCTTGTATATTGGTAGGGTCAAGTTGAAGTGTATGTGTTAGTAAAATTTTTGCTTCTTTATAATTTTTTTCTGTTATTAAATTTTTAGCTTTTAGAAGGTTCAAAGTAATTTGTTGTTGTAATTTATAATTTTTTTCTGCTTTTATAATTTCATCTTTTTTTTGTTTATATTCAGTGATAAACTTTTGTTTTTCTAATTTAATTTTCTCAAGTTCAGTTTTTAAAATTTTTCTTGTTTCATCTGGGTAAAAATCAAATTTATATCCTAAAGAAAATCTATGCATAGGACCAAGCATATTAAAGTTTAATGCGTATGAGATGTTGAAGTTGTCTTTCTTAATATCAACACCTACACTAACACCATAATAAGAAAAAGCAAACGATAACGCTATCGGTAAATAGAAAAACTTGTATGTAGTTCCTATACCCCACAGGACTGAAATTTTTTCTATAGAGTAAATGTTTACAAAATCAACTTCAGTATATAGTCGGACTTCAGAAAAAAAGATTTTCCCAACATAGTGGTTTAATGATGTTCGTATTATAGTTGGAAAAATATCACTTCCAAAATTTACAGGAAAGATATTAAGCATACTTATACCCCAAATATAATGTTTATTTGTTGGAGTGATGATACCAAGATCTATGTTAGCACCATATGCATAATATTCATCAATTGTTTGAAATATATTTTTATAGTTTAAACCTAAGTTGATGTCATAATTTTTTAAATAATATGCAATAGCAACATTTGCGTATGTTAAAGATTCTTTAAAATTATATCCATAACTTTCTTTAAATATATTTATTTTTTCAGCTTCCCCTGAAGTAAGATTCACTAAACTGATACCTATTGGTAAATAAAGTTTATCTGTTTTTATTGATGTTATAAAATTTGCTGAAATAAGTTTACTATCCATAACTAATGGTTGGTAGAAAAAATTTAGTTCTTTATAGAAAACTTCATACATTACTGCTGGATTAACAATGTTAGCTGAGTTTATGTTTATGAGTGAATTGTTAACATATCCTAATCCTTGATACTCTGATTGAACTGGCAATGATAAAATATTTTCAAACGCAAAACCGCTTTCTTTTTGGTTGAAAAAACACATAGTGTTGGAAGAAAAAAATATTATAGATAGAAAAATTATTATTAGATATACCATAAAAATTATTCTCTTAACAATTTTTTAATTTCTTGAATAAGAACAGAAGTTTGAACAGGTTTGTAAAAAAATGCTGATACTGTGAGTTGATTTTCTGCCATTAGTATTTCTTTAACTCCAATTTTACCTGATATAGCAATTATAGGAATATTTTTGGTTTTAAAGTCAGATTTTATTTGTTGGTTAAAAACATGTCCATCAAGTTTAGGCAGCATTATGTCAAGTATAATAAGGTCAGGGTTGAATTCTTTAACTTTTTCTAACGCTTTTTCACCATCATATGCATGATCAACTTCATATCCATATTTTTTTAAGTGAAGTTCAAGTATTTCCACAAGATCTCTGTCATCTTCTACAATTAAAATTTTTTTCATAAACCAAAAGCCTCCAATAAAAAATTATCTTTTTATTACACCTATATTTTTATACAGAATTTTGTTGCCAAAGACAAGTTTACAAATATACATCCCATTAGCTACAAAATCGCCTTTATTGTTTCTTCCATCCCATATGAAACTGTTTCTTTGTCCTTCAGGACTTCCTTTGGTTTTGCCAGGTTGACCTTTTGGGAAGTGAAATTCTTTTACTAATCCACCTGAAAGTGTTAAAATATAAACTTTTAAATCCAGATCTTCTGTTAGTATATATTCTACTGTAACATTTTCAACTTTGGGATTGAAAGGATTAGGATATATTATGATATTTGAAATAGGTTCTACCACAGGATTTTTTGCAAGAACTGAGTAGAGACCAAATTTATTTGAGATGGTATTTATTGCAGGTCTATGTATGTTTGATGGTGAATTTGACATAGAAACTTGTTGTTTGTAGTCAGTAAACTCCCATATAATACTTTCTGGATTTAAATATGCAATTCTTAGTAGAGTAGTCAATATATCATATTTTATTGAGTCAATATAGACAACAATTTTGTATTCTAAATTTCTGTTGACTTTATTATAATTTTCATCGTAAAGATTAATTTCATAAACATCAAATGGCAATATTTTTATAAACCTGTCAGTTTTGTCTTTCCTGTCTGCTATAGAAATAAGTGGGTGTAAATTGCGTTCATTACTTGTACAAACTTTAGAGATGTGAACAAAAATTTTTTCTTGAGGTATATCTAAAAGTTCAACATAAACTGTGTTATCTTCAGAGATAGATTTAAATCTTGGGTAGGTAGTAAACATATAAACATCTGAATGTGCTTCTGTATCAAAAATATCTTTTGCTACAACTTTCCAAAAATAATTTTTTTCTTCTTCAATTATTGGATATGAAACTTCGTAGTAAGTTTGTATGATATCTTTTTTTGATAATATAAAAAAATTCATAGTATTAGATGTGGAAAGATAAAAATCATATCTGATTCTATCATTTATATTAGGATCTTCTGAAGGTAGCCATTCAAACTTTACTTTATATGGTGATGTATATGATAGATGTTTTGGGACAACAAGTATAGGTTCTGATGGTGGTAAGTTCCCATTTTTTATAGCAAAAACAGGTGAAGTTGAGATATCAGTTAAACCGTTTTTATCGGTTACTTTTAAAATTAAATAATAGTTTGTATCGTTGGGAAATAAATTTGTATTAAATGTAAACTCAGTGGTGTTATAAAATTCAGCAATTTTATGATTAATATCAAAATTTGTAGTTATAAAAATTTCATATAAATGTTCATCAGCTAAGTTAGGATCTTCAAGAACCCAGGATATTTTTGTTTCTCCTACAAAAATTTCGTTTTTTTGTGGTCTTATCCAAGAAAGAATTTTAGGAGGAAAGTTTTCATTTACAACTAAAAGATTTTTAACTTCATCCGTAAAAACTGCACCACGAGTGTCTTTAATTTGTATTTTTAATGTATAAGTAGAGTTTCTTACTTCTAAACTGTTCCATATATAATAAGTAGTATTAGTTAAAGATTTTAAAGTTATGGTTGAGTTGTTAATTTCGTCAATCATATAAATAATAAAAGTGTGTGTTGTTTCATCAGTATTATAATCACCAAATTGCCAACTAATGTTTATACGATTACCTTTTATTTCTTGTGCTTCTTGTGGTGATGATATTTTTATATATGGTATAAAATTTGTTATTGTGGATATACAAACTGAAGCTGAAGATAAGTTTAAAGCATCATCTTCAAGTTTAACTGCTATATAGTAAGTAGTATCGTTTTGTAAATTTTCTAATGTAAAAAAAAGTTCATAGTTTGGAATGTATGATAAATAATTACCCACAGAATCTCGTAATGAGAATGTTATTTTTTGGACAGTATCAAAATTAGTTTCATTTATGATAGTGTATGAAGAGTAAGCAACTATTACTGAACCTCTAAACGTGCCTGTACTTAAATCATCACCTGTTATACGAACAGATAGTTCAATAGTTTTGTCAATTGTAAGATGTGGTTTTGCAGTAAAATATGTTGGTGCTGTAGGTGGTGTTGTGTCTATTTCTATTTCATAGTAATCAGAGAAATTCCCTTCATCTTCATCTTTTGCTGATACACGCCAATAGTATACTCCTGTAGGAAGAGCTGTTGTTAGCTTATAATAAGTGTTTGTAATACCTAATTGGTCAATAATTGTTGAAGTAAAAGTTAGAGTAGTTGAAATTTGTAACCTATAAGATACTATGTTGTCACCATCTGGATCTAATGGTTGAAACCAGCTAAATGTTGGCTGTATAGTGTTTGTAGCGGTTTTTATTCTCCATGCATTAAATGGTGATACTATATTGCCAACCCTTCCAAGCTGTGGTGGATGGGGAGTTAAGTTATAATTTATAACTATTTCTTCTATATAGGGATTAACCGGTATATTATATGATGAGAAATAACCTTTAAGTTTAAGATAGCGTTTGTTCTCAAATATTCCTTGTGGAAAATTTTGTTGGGTATATGTAAAATATGAATTTTGTGTTCCATCGGGACCTAAAAATTCTGAATAATTTATGCCGTCGGTTGAATATGCAATTTGAAATTTTATGTCAGAACCTGGTGGTGGCTGGGGTGAGAATATAAATGTTTTATATACAAGTTTTGTTGGTATATCTCTTATAAATATACTTCCTGAAGTAATTCCTGAGTCGGTGTAATAATAAAAGAATGTATCAGAAAGTGGCGTAAATCCAGATGTTCCACCGAATAGAAAAAAATTGTTTTTTAATTTGATGAAAGAAAACTTATTTCTTTCTATAGGTATTTGAGTTATAGAATAATAATTAGCTTTTGCAAATGTTGTTGAGACATAGTTGAAAAACCATAATTCGTTAGAGTAGTTATTTCCTTTGTACCCGCCAAAGATTAAGATTTGATTAAATTCTGGCATAACTGTCATACCAAAGTGTGATATGGGTTCAGGCCATATAGTTGTTTCTGGTATTTGGGAAAAACTTTTAGATACAGTATCATATACCCAGAGGTCTTTTTTTTGGTTAAATTGTAATGATTCTTCACCGCCAAAAATATAAATTTTTTTGGTAGGTTGAATATATACCATCTTATGTCCAAGTCGTGCAGGGGGTAGTTGGCTTGTGACCGTGATACTACTCCAGCTTAAAGTGTTAACATCAAAATACCATAAATCGTTATATACATTATTACCATAAGCACCACCAAAAAGATAAACTTTATTTTCATCAGGAGCAAAACACATTGCATGATAGTATCTTGCAGGAGGTGAAGTTGAAGTTATAATTTTTTGACAAGAAGCAGGTTCAATGGTGAAGATATAAGTATCGTTAAAATATCCTTGTGTACCAAGTCCACCAAAAAGTAAAAATTTATTAGTAGATATAGCTACTAAATAATGACCATATCTTGGTGCAGGTAAATTTGTCGTTGAGATGTTGATTTGTTGCCAGTTTTTTGATGTTTCGTCAAAAATCCAACAGTCATTATAATAAATCCATGGATAGGATTCGTCATTAACACCACCAAACATAAATAGTTTCATTATAGTTGATGAATAATCAGCTGAATATGAATGTCGTTTTGGAGGTATCACAGAGGGGAGTAGTTTTTCAAAATGGTTATTAAGTAATAAAATTGCTTCTTCACCTGTACCGATAACTACAATATTTGTGTTTTCAAAAGTTCTAAATTGTGAGTCAGTTGTAATAGTAAATGATGATGTTGAAATTGCAGGATTAGGAAGAAAAACAAGTATTAGTAATAATCCAAAATATAAACCATTCATATTTTTTTTCAATAAAACTCTGACTGCCAAGTTATTTTTTAATTAAAAATGGATAGAATATCTTTTGAAGAAATCCGAGAATGACTGGTAATGAATCAAAATTGTTACTAAATTTATTCACACATTTTCGCCATTATAGCTTTTCTTAAATACTGAAGGTTGAACGGTTTAAATATGCAATCAAACGCACCAAGACGAAAGGCCTCTACAACTTTTTCTGCATCTTTATATGCAGTAATCATTATTGCTTCAATGTTTGGTTTTATTTCTTTCAATTTTTTTAGCAGTTCAATCCCGTTCATTTCAGGTAGGGCTATATCTATAATAGCAAGATCAACCGGATAATTTTGAACATATTCAATTGCTTGAGTTGGCCGTGTTGTAGTGTATACTTTAAATCCTTCCTCAGCTAAAAAAGAAGATATTAAAACTACAATATCTGTATCATCATCTACAACAAGAATTTTTGTCTTTTTAGTTATAGTCATTTTTGTTTCCAACTATAAAAATTGTTTAATTTTTTCTTTAGAGACATTTAGTGCCAAAGTAGTTTAAACTTATGTTAAACCTAACTATCTTAAGTCAGTATAGTTGTTGAAAATATCAATTATTTAATTTTTACAAAAAGTTTTGTATAATATCAATATATAAAATATCAATATATAAAAACAAAAGATTTGCTAAGGAGTTAAATTTTTAGGATTCTTCTATCTGTATGAAAGTTTGCCCTTTACTTAACAACAATGCAAAAATTCTTATGTGGGAAGTTTAAATTTATATAAAGGATTTATGCAGTTAAAATTACAATACTTAACATTAGAAAATAAATATGAAACTTTTCATCTCAAGTATATCAGGGGTAGTACTTGGATTTCTTGCAGGACTATTAGGTGTTGGTGGTGGAGAGTTTAGGTTGCCAGTTTTGCTTTATGTTTTGAAACTACCAATACTTTCAGCAATAACAGGTAACCTTTTTGTAGGGTTAGCAACGGTAGTGTTTTCGTTTATAGCACGGGTAAATTTGAAGATGTTTAATAGTGAAGTTTTAACTTTAGGATTAATTATGTCGCCAGCATCAATTTTAGGTGCATATTTAGGTGCTATGCTAACAGATAAAATTAAAACTAAAGTGCTGAAAGTAGCTGTAGTAGCATTTCTTATAATTGTTGGTGTAAAATTTTTATTTAAACCATTACTGGTGTTAGGGACGGACAAGTTTTATTTGCCAATTTGGCAAAAAAGTGTGTATGCTTTAGCAGTTGGTATAGTTGTAGGAGTAATAAGTGGTATATTTGGTGTTGCAGGTGGTGAGTTTAGAATACCGTTGTTGATTTATTTATTTGGTTTAGATGTTAAACTTGCAGGGACAACAAGTCTTTTGGTTTCTATACCTACTGTAGCGGCTGGGTTTATTAAACATCACAAGCTTAACCATTTTGATTCTAAACATTCTTTAATATTCACAATTATGGCATTAAGTTCATTGGTTGGAGGTTATTTTGGTGCAAGATTTGCATATGAGATAGATAAACATCTGTTAGAAAAAATTTTGGGTGTGGTATTAATTTTAGCGAGTGTACGCATGGTTACAAAACCGTAAAGATGAAATATTGAAAATTTTTACTATATTTGGTAGGATAAACTATTATGCCAATATACGAATATAAATGTAATAAATGTGGAAATGAGTTTGAATTATTATTATTTTCTGGTGAAGAGGCGGTATGCCCTAAATGTGGTGAGAAAAATTTAACAAAAAAAATCTCTTTAGTAAGTTTTCATTCAGAAGGGGATATAACCTCATCAGACTTTTCCTCTAATAGTACTTCAAGTTGTTCAACCTGTAGTTCTAAAAATTGTTCAACCTGTCGTTAAAACTGTTATATTATTTTAATTTTTTAAATTCAAAAACTGTAAATACTTTATTTAAAAACTTATCTCGCAGTAAACTACATTGTAGTTTTATTTCGTCTATCATAGGTATGTTCGGTAAATTTTCCTTGATTATCCTAACAAATATGCCATGTGTTCTTCCATAAACCTTACCGTTAAAGTAGAATTTACAGTTAGCAATCCCACAAGAAGGAGATTTGGC
>JANXCA010000004.1 GCA_025060535.1 Endomicrobiia bacterium
TCTTGCATATTTAAAATATTCAAATAAATTGAATACTTTTTTGAAAAAAAAGAAATATCCATTGCACATTTTTTAGTCTATTAAAATTTTAATATGTTTAGTCCATTAAAATTGTGAATTATGTTTTATGTGAAAAATATAATTTCTTCGAAACTTTTACAAGTTTATAGTGGTGAAAAGAGAAAACATGAAACATTATATTTACCTGAAGCTATTGGAATTGAGAAAAATTTAGGGCTTATTTCATTGCTTGATTATAAAATTTATTTTAAACATGAAAATATCAAAAAAAAATCACAAAGAATTTAAAAGTTCTAAGCAAGAAGCAGGTTTAGGATATACTGATAATTTTCTTTTTAAAAACATATATTTACTATTGAAAGAAAAGATTTTTATTGTTTTTTTATGAAACAATTGATTATTTTATATAGATCTGACTTATCAAAAGAATATGATTTTGATATAGTTATTAAAGTATTTGAAAAATTAAAAACTATTTCAACTATTTATTTTTGAATTGCTTTAAAATTATAAATTATGCTATTAAATGAAAATTTTATAAAACCAAAACCTTTTGTTAAATGGGCTGGAGGTAAAAGTCAACTATTAAAATTCATAAGGGAAAGAATTCCTAATTCATATAACACATATATAGAACCTTTTGTAGGAGGAGGTGCATTATTTTTTGAACTTTTACCCAAAAAAGCAATTATAAATGACATAAATGAAGAACTTATTAACGCTTACTTGGTAATAAAAAACAATGTAGATGAACTTATAAATAGCTTGAAAAAACATGAATATAAAAAAGAGTATTATTATTACATAAGGTCTTTAAAACCGCATGAACTTAATAACATTGAAAGAGCCAGCAGGTTTATATATCTGAACAGAACTTGCTATAACGGTTTATACAAAGTGAATTCAAAAGGTGAATTTAATGTTTCTTTTGGTAGATATAAAAATCCAAAAATAGTAGATGAAGAAAATTTAAAAGCTATTTCACATTATCTTAACTATGCAGATATAACTATTACATGCTTGGATTATAAAGAAGTCTGTAGTATGGCAAATAGTGGTGATTTTGTATATTTTGATCCGCCTTACTATGGAGTTTCTTTTACTAAATACACAAAATATGATTTTAAAGAAAAAGACCATATAGAATTAGCACAAATTTTTACGGAGTTAGATAGGAGAGGTTGTAAAGTTTTACTTAGTAATTCAAACACAGAGTTTACAAAAAATTTATACAAAGGATATAAAATAGAAGAAGTCTATGCTACAAGAGGAATTAGCTGTAAAGTATCTACAAGAAAAGGAGGTATGCTTGAAATAATTGTGAGAAATTACTGATATGTTTATAGTAAAAGAAGGATACAATTACGATTTAATAAGAAAATATTTTGGAGTAAGATTAATAAAAAAAGCATCAGAAACAATAAAAGGAGCATTTGATGAAATACAAAGTAAGTTAGGGAAAATTCCTTTTTTATCAAAATTTAAAAGAAATATTAACTATGTTGATGGAGATATTGATAATGAAACCTTTTGTTGTATTTATTATTTTAGTCTTTTGCTTATTCATCGCAGAGGAAAGAAAAGACATTTTTTAGCAGACATTGCTTCTGAAAGAGAGTATTTAGAAAATAAAAATGTGTATACAATAATACAATGGCTTGTTTTGGGAACAGGATTTTATATTGAAACTACTAAGTATACATGGACGCCTTTAATAGGAAATACAATTGATCTATATGGAATAAAAGAAACAATAGATAAATTATCAGAGTATTTTGAAAAGAAATCTATTCTTGTTTTTTAGTCTATAAGTTTTTCGCTTTAAAATTTCAATTATGCTTGAAATAAGTGAATTTTATAATTCAAAAAAAGTATATTTTGAATTAGAATTAGCAAAGAGAAAATCTGAAATACAACATGTGATAGAAAAAATTCCCTTTTTATCAAAATTTAAGAGAAATATTGAATTAGCTAATGGAGAGATTGATATTATGACCTTTTACAATATTTACTTTGTTTTTTATGACAATCTTTACAATAAAAAGAAAGTTTACTCTTTTTTTGTAAAGAGTTCTTCTGAAAAAGAATATTTAGAAACTATAAAGGTTATGCGTGAAATAAGACAATTAATTTTTTTAAAAATAGAATTTGATATTGGAAGAGTTTTTACTCGTTTCTCTCTAAGACCTTTAATAGGAAATGCAATTGTATTATCTGGAAGAAGAAAAACAATAGAAGAATTATCAGAATATTTTGAAAAAAGAACTACTTGTGTTTTTTAATAGCAGGTTTTGACTAAAGCACTTTTATTTCCTGTTTTAAAGTAAGAAAATACTGATTTGTTCTTTAATTTTTTCAACATGTTTATAGTAAATGAGCTTTACTATTTAAGAGGAAAACTATTTTTGGGATTTAAAATAATAAAAAGAACATCTAAAATGGAGGATAAGATAGGGAAAATTCCTTTTTTATCAAAATTTAAAAAAATATTAAATTTGCTAATGGAAGAATTGATAATATAACTCTTTGCGATATTCCTTTTGCTATTTCTGATATTTTTTTCAGTGATGAAAAAACTTATTTAGTAATTTCAAAAAAAATATAGAAATTCTATCCAGCCCTTTATGGCTGGATTTTCTGTTTTAGCTATATAGCTATTTTACCAAATGACTATTTTGTAAAAAATAATCAAAAAAAACAATCAAAAGATAAGGAAAGGATATTTTTTTTGTTCTACAAGTTCAACTAATAATTTTGATTTATTATATATAGAAAATTTAGAACTATTTTCTGAGTATTTTGAAATTTCCAAAAATGGTGATAAAAAAGTATAAACCAATGTATGGTATTTTAAGAAATATACAATGGAATTAAGAGGATCTTGTTTAATTCTATTTTTTATGAAGTATACAATGGAATTAAGAAGATTTTGTTCAATTCTATTTTGAATTGATAGGAATTTTTCTTTTTTTAGTTTATAAAAATAAAATTGTCTAACTCCAATATAAGTTGAGCATTTAATCTCGTATGTATAAAAAGTATTTAAGTAATCAACATATTCCTTTATGCTTTCCAAGTATAAAGGAATTTTCAATCTTTTTATTTTAGTCCTTTTATTTCTGCTTATTTCTATTTTTCCTTTGATTTTAATTAGCAGAAAATTCCAACAAGGATAGAGCATAGTAAAATTTTAGTGCACTAAAAAAGTTTATCAAACAATATATTAAAAAATAAGTTTACACGTTTTTTTCATATGTAAGTGGCAAAAAGTCTTAGAAAAATGGACTAAACATAGTAAAATTTTAAAGACTAAAAAATGTGAAATGGATATTTCTTTTTTTCCAAAAAAGTATCCAATTCAGAATATGCAGAAATATAACCCCTGGTTTCATATCTTCTACGAGCATACAAAAGCAATGGTGCTAAAGTAATATTTATACTTATATATCTACTTAACTTATAAGAATAATCTGTTCCATATGGTCCATAAAATTTCATTCTAATTGAGAAAGATTTTCTTAAAAGTCTCCTAATAGTAAAATTATAAGTTCTAAATTTAGCATAATATCTGATATCGATGCATTGTTCTCCTCTTAATTCACTAATATATGGTATTATTTCCTTTAGGTAAAGTGGAATTTTAATATTTTTATTCTTTTGCAAAATACTAAATCTGTCTACACGTTTATACTTTGTAAGTTTTAAAATTAAAAAATTTCTTTCGTCAGCTCCAAACACAGCAAAATTTTAAAGTATATTAAGGTAAAAACTTCCTATTTAAAAAGAAATAACAGAAAACACCTTTTTAATATCATCCTTCACTCTCTCCCTTATTTCACTACTTATATCATAATTATCCTTCGCTATATTCTGACGTCTCTTAATATAAATCTTGACCGAAAAAGCTGAAAATGCATCACTTCTCACTTTAATATATGTTATCTCTCCATTTACTATAGGAGAAACTTTCTCATTCTGAAAAATATCATATAAAGTAGAAGAAAATCCAATAAGATAGATAACAGGTTTACATCTAAAGAAAATCTTGTAGCGAGAAGTAATTTCAATATTAAATGTTTCATCAAGTTTGACATTTTGATATAGATTTTGTTTATTATCATTTATAATGAAAGATCTTGAAACATTAGAGTAAAATTCTTCTTTAATTTTAAGTTTTTTAAAAACTGCTTTTATTAAAAACATGAAATTTTAAAATTCAACTACGGCATTTAAATTATCATCAAGATATGAATTTTGATAATTTTCAAAGTTTATGACAAAATTACTTTTCTTCTTTAAAATTATTGATACATCATAAAGCAAAATATCATAATTGAAATTTTCAGATGTTTTGCTAATAGTTAATATTCCATCTTTACTATTTACGTTTGCAATGGTAAAATATTCATTTTTTGAAATAGCACTTATTCCTACTAAAGATTTTTCCATTGTTTCAAAAGTGAAATATAAAATACCATTTCTTTCATGTATTATTATTCTTCCTTTTCTTCTTTCAAGACCTTCAAGCTTTTTCGGATATTCTCTCTCAAAATGAATACTTTCAAAATCTAAATGAACTATTTCAGATGACATAACAATCTTTCTTAACTTGTATTCTAATTTCTTTAACTTGTCAAGCTCAAACAATTGGTTGATAAGCTCATCAAAAGTAAGAAACTTGTAATTTTTGTAATTGCTTTCCTTTGATGCAAGATATTGAATAAAATTAGAATTACTTGAAAAATAAAACTTCGCTTTCAGAATTCTTGAATATAATATCTTTGTAATCGGATATATATTTATATTCGCTTTGTAAATTGAATTAACAAACTCCTCTATCTCCTTTAACACATCCTCAGATAATTCATAATCAATCTCGCTTCTCGTAAAAAGTAAATAATCTTCAGGTTCTTCTTTTTCTTTCTCATCTTCATCTTCAGTATGTTTTTCTATTGAAGTTGCTTTTTTGTATTCTTCTTCTAATTTCTCGGTTTCAATGAGTTTAATAATTTGTCTTATATTTTCATTATTTAAGTCATATTTAATTTTTATTTCTTTGTTTACATTCGTTTCATAGAATTTTTCTAAATTAATTGCAAGTTCAACAAGAAGTTTATCAAAGGAGATATTGATTTTTTTATTTGCACTTATGATGTTATTTATTTGTTTTACGAGTTCTTTTATTTTTTCATATGTGATATTATCAATTATTTTGTGTAAAGTTTCTTCAATTTTTTCATGTTTGATAAATTTTGCAATTTTTCCTATTATTTCTTTGAAGATTTCTGTTATAGCATCATTGTCATATCTTTTGTAGATTTTATAACCTTTTAGTATTAAATAAACTAAAGCAAGTTGTATTTTTTCTTTTTGTATTGGTTTTAATACACCAAAGATTTTGATATTTTCATGATAAAAGTAAAAAAAGATATCTTTTAGTATCTCCTCAAAAGTTTTTAAGTTTTTCAATAATGATGCAATATATATAACTGATAAATCAAAGTTTGTTCCATATTCTCTTAATTTTGGATATTGTTTTACATAGTTTAATATCTTATCAATTAATTCTTTTGTTCTTTTATCAAAATAAAAAGTTTTTAGGTAATTTTTTAGTTCTTCTCTATTAAAAGTAAGAAAAAATAGTGTTAAATTATGTATTAAAGTAAAATTATCCTTTAATTTTGTAATGTAATGTGCAATACTTGTTAAATTTGATTTTTTATATTCTTTTATGCGGATATTAGGAATATCTTGCTTTAATGTTTCCCTTATTTCTTTTAATGATACATATGGACCAAAAACATAATATGCTTTATTTTTTGATGTTAAAACATATCCACCAAAAAATGTATATGAATTTTGATATTTTTGATTTACATCTTCAATTAAAACCGAATTTAGCTTATATTCACCAAAACTATAAATTTCAGTTAGCTTATATGAATTATAACTCTTAAAAAGTTCATCCAGTTCAACACCATCTCTAAAAGAAAGAATTTCCTTACTATATCTCCAATTATATTCATTAGTTCTCATATGCCTCCAAAATTAGATGATACTTATTCTCACTTGTTGATGTATTTTTTAATGTAATACTAATTATATTCCAATCACCTGTATTTACAAAATATAAAACAGTATTTGGTCTATCTGAAATTCTATCAGTTGTTAATGTATAAATTGTTGTATTGTTTCTTTTTAAATCAACTATAACTTCTAAATTTGCAGTAGTCATAACTCTAATGACAAACTGTCTTAGATTTTCATTATAAGAATAGATGTCAATATCTCTTTCTGTTCTGCCACCTTGTTTTAAAGTGCCATAAAATCTTGATAAAATTACCATCTTATAAGTTTCTCTATAAATGGAAAGATTTCTTTTCCAAAAATAAGCAATGATAAAATTATTAAAATCACTTTATAGAGTAGAAACTCTTCTTTTAATTTTCTTATCTCATTTTCCATTACATCTATTTTAGACTTTATGTCATTTTCCATTTTTGACATACTCATTCTGATGTTATTGTCAACTTTCTCAAGACTTTGTTCAAGCTTTTCCATTCTTTTTATGATTTCACTTACTGCCATTTCAACCTTTGCTATCCTTTCAAGTATTGAAGATTTTTTCTCCTTTTCCATGTTATCACCTCCTTTTTAAAAGCTAAAGTTAAACACCCAATTTAAATATATTCCAGAATTAAACAAGAAAAGATTTGCATCTACTCTCCTATCGGCAATCACTCTTAAATATGCTATTTCAAGTGCAATTATTAAAAGATCAACATAATTTGATCTTTTATTTTTGCTTTTATATGATTTTTTATATTGCTTATAATATTTATCGTAAATGTAATAAGCTTCTTCTTCAATACTATCAGGTTCTAATAATTTTTTAAATTTTTTTTCATCCATATCAAAAAGTGTTGCTGTCAATTCCGCAAAATAGTCTATAACTTGAATATATTTTCTAAAGTTATCATCAAAATCCATATCATTACTGAAAATATCAAAATCACCCGTTTGTAAAGAAACCATTTTTTCAAGTAAATACAAGTAATGATAAATTGAAAATTGATAATAATTATCTATGTATTTTATGCTGTTTTGTTTTAAAAAATTGTTAAATTCTTCTATTAATTCATTATATTTTGCACGATCTGTAATTTCGGAAAGTTTAAATTTTTCTCTATTTGGATTTATAAAACCGTCTATTATAGTTTTAACTTCTGAAAAAATATTATCAATATTTTCAAATTGATATTTAACATATTCTATTAATACTTGATTGTAATACATAATCCAATATTGATTTCTCAATTGTTTTAATTCCGATAATAAGTTCTCTTCTTTATCATCATTTTTGAAAATGTCATATATATCCATAAGCAAATGTGTTCCTATAAATCCTTTTCCAGTTCTATTTTTTTCTAAATCAGGAAAATCAATTGCATAAACAATTAACTCTCTAATTAATTCTTCAAGTGAATGATAAGTTTTAAATTTTGGAAGTTTTACGGATTTATCACTATTAAAAGTATAATTAAAAAATTCACTCAAAATTCTTTCAACTTTAATAACTCCTGAATTATCATTTAAAGAATGGAAAAAGTATAAGTTTGACTCATTTCTTTGATTTGCTATTCTAAATGCAATACCAGATAGTTGAAATTGCTTCAATCTTCTAAATGGATTATCATTATCATCATATGGTTTTATAAAATTATCAAAAACCCTCTTATAATATTCTAAAACACTATTGTTAATATATGAAGAAAATTTATTTTTTAGCTCATTTAAAAACCCATTTACAAAAATATCATAAGCTTTTCTCCTAAGTTCAATAGGCATTGTATAATATAGAAAAGCATTTATACCATGACGAAAACCTACATTTTTCATTGTTAATAGCAATGTTTCTAAAGTTCTTCCTACAAAAATATAACTTTTGCTTGGACTGTTTATATTTTGTATATAGGATTTATTTTTCATATTTTTTATATGAGATATAACTTTTTTAGAATAATAGTTTACAAAAATATCAAAGATTACATTTAATGTGCTACTTGTTTTATATTCAACATTAAATCCACTATTATATAGCAATGAAAGAAAATAATTAATCTCATGTTTTACAAATGGACCAATTGAACTACTATCTATTTTTTCTCTTATATTTTGTATTTCTGGTATTTTCCCTATATTAGTTGATGGTTTATTTTCTTTTTTTAATTCTCCATATAGATTTTTTAATACTATCCTTTGAAAAATATCATAAAAATCTGCAAATATTTCTGTTATTTTTTCACTGTATACTAAGTGTAAAAGTATGTTGTGTCCAAGTTCATGATAAAGCAAACCAATATTGAATAAATGATCTTCTTTATGTGGATTAATTACTATAAAATAATGATTTGTGAAAGAAGTTTGATTGTTTGATGTGTGTATTACAGTATTATACTTTAAATCTATTTCATTCATGTTTCCTTCAAAGAAATATTTAATGTATTTCTCAAATGCAACTATGTTTAGTAAATACTTATTTAGCAAAGTTTTTAAATCATAATCAAAAATAACCATATATGTATACTTAAGATTGCTTTTCATTAAAGCATTAATACTTAAAATATTATCATCATCCATAAAAAGTATTAGATTTTTATCACGAATAAAATTTTCATCAATTAGATTTTTTAAATAAGGAACAACTTTTGTTTTCTGCTCTGCATCTATTATTGCTTCATCTTTTGGTATTATGTAGTTAAGATTGTAAAATATATTTGATTGGTCAAAAAAAGCCATAGAAAGAAGTTTATTGAAATATAAACCTTTACTAATAACTTCTCTTTTATCATCTTTTAACTCTCTATTAATACTAATCACTAATTCATTATCATCTATTCTTGCTTTTGAAAGTGAATTTTTATTAGTAGCATATACCATTAGCTTTACAAAATCAACATGTTTATTGTATTCCTTAATTTTTTCCAGGTTCATATTAAGCTTCTCCTTCTTTTGTTTCAACGCCATGTTTGTAAGGTTTGTCAGTTGGTTGTTTTTGTTTAATAACTTGAACATCTGTATTTGAAGGATCTTGACCATTTTCATTTCCAGTTGGTTCTCCTTCACCATTACCAGTAAGATCTTCCTTTATTGCTCTTGCAATTAGATATAAACCATATGCAACACCTGGCAAACTTCCAACAGTTCCTGCAAGTTCCATTATGTTATATCCAAAATCATTATAAACTTTTCCAAGTTCTTTATCAGAATAAAAATATATAATATCTTGCTGTTTAACTTCCATTATTAAAATTGCTAAAATATTATCAAGAATTTTTCCGTAATATTCAAGCTTATTGGACTTTTTAGACATTTTCTCAATATAATCTACAATTGATATTCCTCTTTTCATAGCAATATACCAGGATCTACCACTACTAAATGGTCCTTTACTACCACGCATTAGAAAAGCAGTATTTTTATAAGATAATGCAGTTATTATATGTGCAAAAGCAGTTTCTTTGTAATTACTAACCCTACTGTTAAATGATTTAAATACATTGTTTATTGTATTTTCAACTTCCTCTTCACTTAATTTTACCCCCAGGATATTTCCCTGTTCATCTTTTCCTTTACTGATTGATATTAAAGTTATTCCATTTAATCCTTTAGCTATAGACTTAAATGCAGTTTCTAATATTTTTTGCATTAATGAATAAAATTTTTTACCTGTTATAATAAAATATTTATCTTCATCAGTTAGTTCTTCTTTGACTTGATCTATATTTTGTCCTTCAATTGGTGCTTCTATTATAGGATTTACAAGTTTAAATTCATTTGGAAGTGTAAGAAGAAGATGTGGAAGTTCTTCAATAAATTCTTTTGTATATTCGATAACTTTAGTAAATAAAACTTGTTTTTGCTTTATTTTCTCTATAGGTTCTACAAGATGATCTTGGTATATTAATTCCGTAATTTTATTAGGTCCTAAATTTTCACTAATAATGATAAAATCATATTCAACTTTGGATCTTTTATCTAAAGTATCTACCCAATTTATCCATTCTTCAGTAAATTTTTTATACTCGTCAATTGTATTTGCATATAGCACTTCTGCTGGAGGTAATGAATATTCTGAAATACTAATATCTTTTATTGAGTGAATTCTTACTTCATGTGTATAATTTCCTATGTATACAAAAGATAATCTGTTTAATATTGGTTCTGGTAATTCTCTTGCAAGAGAACTATGAACTAATGGATTTCCTGCTGAGACTATAGTTAAATTTGGACTTAAAGAGTTATTCGCAATTTGACCTTCAACTAAAAGTTGATTTATAAGTGGCATATTCTCAGGAAATGTGTTTACGAGCTCATCTAAAAACCATACCCAATAAATAGGTCTTTTTATAGCAATATCAGAAAATGAAGGATAAAAATTTGGAACTATCATCTCATCAGCTCTTGCATTTTTGGTAATTGTATATGCTACACCCTCACCAGCATCAATAGATGTCTCCTCTAAATTATAACCAATATCCTTTACTACCACAATTCCAGCAAGTTGCCACTGTTTTAGCTGTGATAATGTTGTAGTTAATACCCTTAATTCTAAATTTTCCATGTAGTTTATGAAATTTATAATTTCATTTTTAATTTCAGTATTAGTAGCTTCAATCACAATTTTTTGTTCTCCATTTTTAGTAAATTTAATTTTATTTTCTTTCACAAACTTTCCAATAATATGTGAATAAATAATATTACTTACTTCCTTTCTAAATTTTTCGGCAACAGTTTTTTTATTATTTAAATTTTGTTCATCATCTTTCAATTCTTGAATTGCAAGATTTTGTATTGTTTCTGATTTTCCAACTCCTGGTGGACCCATTACAATAATAGGACTTCTTCTAATTTGTGAAATTATAGCTTTTATAGAAGTTTCTCCATCACTATATATTTCAACATCACCTTCACCAGTTAACATTCTTTGTTCTATAAGTTTTAGTCTTTCAAAATAAAGTTTTGCTTTATCTTTATTACCACTGTTTTCTTTAAGTTTTGAAACTTCATCTACAGTTTTAAAAAACGTCCAATAGTAAGCACTTATAGTCTCAACATTAGCTACTATATCTGATATAATCGTGTTATATATACTTCTTACCATTTTTGATAACATAATCTCACCTCCTTATATTGATAGTGTTCTCTCAATATCCATAATAAGATTTCTTCTTGCATCCTCTATATGTAAATATTCAGACCTTACAGAATTATCTTTTATTTTACTAATATATAATTGAAGTGCTAAGTAAAAACCTTTAATTAATGAGTCAGCATTAGACCAATTTGAACCATAAATTTTAAAATCAGTTCCAGGTGAAATTAGTGAAGCAAGAATACTTTTTCCTTGAGTTATTGTTCTTCTATAATTTTCAGAAATATTAGAAGAATAAAGAGTTGATGTTATCATCCAATGGAATAATAAGTTCGGAATTAATAACTTACCATAAATATAATCTTCAACTATTCTGTAAACATTTGACATTATTTTTTCATCATTATCTTTATCATCTTCTTCATCAAGTTTATACATATACATTTCCGAAATTGAAGCATATACCATGGAAGAAGCAACACATATTCCAGCAGTATACAATGAAAGAGTAGCAGGATATACATTTGATACTACACATGCAATATTCTCTGGTGAACTTGTATTAGTATCCTTAATCGTTCTTTTGCTATATACAGAAAGAAGATTTTTCTTTCCTTGATGTAAATATTCATCTTGAAAATGCTTCTCTATAAAATCTTCATATTTACTTTTTAACTCAGAATTAAACCTATCTACAAGATTTGTAGCTTTCTCTCTCATTTCCATAATTTTGATTTCTACTTCTTTTATATAATCACTTAGTTTCCTTTTTGTGCTACTATTTAATTTCATGTTAAATTCTCTATCTAAGAATTTTGCATACATATAGTTTGCAACAGGACCAAATATTATTGTTTCATTTACTGGTAAAACTTCATTATTAGACACTGTTCTTTGAATTATGTCTTGGAATAAAAATTGAGTAAATAAATTACCTCTACAATTTACTATATTGGAAAAGAATGGTGTCATATATGGATTACATATGGCAAGTTGAGTTAATCCTATAACAAAACCAAGATAGTTAAAAACAGGATTTTTCTCCTCTTCAATGTATGTATATAAATTAGTATTCTTTGATATATCCCCATTCCACTGTTCCATAACCTTTAAATATAACATCTTATTGAAATATCTCTTTAAATTTGTTCCCTGATATTCTTTTACTACATCAGCTTTTGCATGATCATATTGTCCAGACTGAGAAGTATCAGCAGTCATACCAGCAAATGCAAGAATTAACTTATCAAATATTGGTAATTTTTTATACTCTCTAGAACGTGTTAAATAAAAATCTATTTTTTTATCTTCAACATCTTTTAATGTCTTAACTACTTCAAATATATTAAGGTTCTTTGAATTTCCTGAACTACTAAATTCTGTAAATAATGTCTTTTCAGTTAAGTTTTGAAATGATATGGCAGTAAAAGCTTCAAAAAGATAAGTATATATTTTTTTATTCAATTCCTTTTCCGTATAAATATGAGTAAACATATCTGTTATATCATAACCTATTTTCATATTAAAGTCATCTTGAACAGTGTAAGCTGTTACAATCGGATTATTACCAGCAGAAAAAACACCTGAAGTTCCACCATATTTTTCATCTTCTTTCCTTCTACTGTTGATAGAAAGGAAGGAAGAAATTGTAGAATAGAAAATAAGTGGTATTGCAGGCATATTGAAAACTGTTTGTGCTACTGATAAATATATCGGATCAATAGTATAATTTATAGAAATATTATCTTCCCCAAATCCATAGAACAATGAAAACATAAATATTGCATTATCATACATAAAATATGAAAGTCTGACAAGTTCTATAAATTCTTCTCTTTCAGAATTATCATTTAAAACATTAAGATAAAAATCTTCATCACCAAAAATGTATTTTCTTTCAAATTTATCAAATAATTCTAAATATCTCCCTAAAATATTAAATCCAATTTCAAATATTGCTCTATTTTCCAATGAACTTTCTACTTTTTCTTCTGATAAACTCTCCACTACTGAAAATGTAAAGTGAATATTTCTAATACTAAAGAACATTGCAAGGTCATAAAATACTTTTGCAAGTTTTTCAAATCTTTCTTTATCCATATCCTTGTAAAATAGTGTATTTATTTCCGCAGGACTTTCAACTACATAAAAATTAATATCAACACTTTCAAGCACACCATTTTTTATCTTATAGTTTCTAATTAAAAATCTTCTTTCTGCTAAATCAACATTATAATTACCTTTTAAATTCTCTATTCCTATTTCTAAATGCTTATCATTATCAACTATATTCATAAGATCAATTCCTAAAAGCTTTACAAATGGATTGGTAAAGAATAATGATAATACAAAACTTCTCGCTATCATTCCATAAACTTCATTGTTTCCAACTTCTTTATTAAGTTCGCTTAATGTTTTAAAATATTCATCCATAATAAAAGAATATGGATAATTACTATGAAAATCAGTATAATTTTTTAATAAATTAGCAATTCTTTCTTTTTTATCTTTACTCATACCATCTTTAACAACTTTATATCTTTGATATACATCATGTAATAAATTAAGCATTCCATCAAACATATAACTATAATAATCAATAAGAAGGTTCATTTTTTGATTTCCTAATCCTTTATGCACTTCTCTTATTATTTCATATAAATATGATGCTATTATGTCTATTGTTTTCTTTATATGTTCTCTTTTATCTTTTTTGGCAAAGAAAATTACACTAAAACCAACTTTTTCATTATTATCAACAAAATTTGGAAATAGTGATAATGAATATAGCATTGGTATATACTTTTTAAATTCATTGTAATATTGACTATCCGTATCTTCATAGAAAATATCAACAGGATTATTCTTTAATCTGTATGCAGAACTTTTTAATATGAAATAACCTATAGCACGATGAAATGCAGATATTATCGGTTCAATACGTGGTATTTCTTCAGAAATAGAGCTTTCAAAAGCAAGAATAAAATCAGCAATATCATCCTTGGTTATACCTCTTTTCTGTAAAAATTCTTCAAAATTTTTCCCGTATTTTTCATCTATTTTCTTATCATAATCATAGATCGTAGGTGTGTCTCTCTTTTCTGGACTAAAAAGTTTATAGTATAGATTATATAGATACTCCAAATAATCACCTATTTCTTTTTTGTATTCAACACCTTTCATGTTTTTTCACCTCCTTCTTTTTGTAAATCAAAAAGATTTAAAAACACAAACTTATTACTCTCTTTAAAAAGCTCTTCAAGAACTTCATCATCATTGGTAAAAAAGTTTTTATTCTTATCATATTTTTTAGATCTTATATTATCAATCGCCTCTTTTCTCTCATCATCACTTTCAGGAAATATAAATACATTACTTTTTTCCTCCTTTATAACTGAAATACCATCATCAAAAATCTCTTCATTAACATTTGAAATTCCTTCAATTGAATTAAAAATAGTAATAAATTCCTTAGGTAAAAATTTCTTAACTAACATAAAAAGCCTAACAGCATCAATATCGCTTGCATCTTTATATTCCTCAATCCTCTCCCTAACCATATTAGCAGTATCCTTGTAATACTTAGCCACTATTAGCTCCGATATTTCCTCAGAATATACCCTGTTTTGAAAAATGTTCGTAATAACTATATACCTTGTATTTCGCAGTATAAGACTGTATAAAATATTTTGAAAATAATTGTATAACTCATCATAACTCTCTATCTTCACAACCTTTTCCTTATTCAAAAGCCTAAAACTTAATATTGTCTTACCATCTTCATCAGAATAAAGATAATCAACTTTCTCACTAATCATCTCAAAAATTTGTTCCCTTTCTTCTTCTATTTTTCTTTTTTTGATAGGAAGATTAAATGAATAAATTCTATCTGAAGCATCTAAAGAAGGAGAAAAACTTATAATATCAAAAACTTGATTTTTATTGCTATAATATGAATATATGGCATTAGACACTTTCTGTGATGTTCTATCTAATACCTCCTCTGAAAAAGTATCAATATCAATAATAGAAAAGAAACTTTTCTTTTTCTCAATATAATACTCAGGTGTTAGTCTTTCTGTTTCCCTACCAGATATATAATAACTATCTTTTACTTCATCACCTCTAACCTCTATAAAATATCCAACAACGGCAGTTAATGACCTTAACAATGGTTTAATTGTTTCTATTAAATTGCTATTGTTCTTACTAAATTCGTCTCTAAAAATACTATTGTGTGTTATGAAATCCTGAAATAATGCAAGATTAATCCTTCTACCTGTATAAACTATCATAACATCAAAAGCTTTTTAAAACATGAAAGACCACTAACATAATACAAAGTATCACCTTTCTTATAAACAACATTAGGATTAAACTTCTTCCTCGGAACTTTTACATCAAAATACTTCTCAATTATCATTACTGTATCCTCATGTTTTATATTTATCATTGCATTAGAAAAAATCTCTTTAAATTCTTTTTTGAATTCATTAGTTAAATTGGTTATATCAAGTTCCTCAACTATTATTGTCATATTTTCTTTCACCATTCTCCATGAAAACACATCAGTTATGTAAGTCATATACCAAAATTTTAAAGCATCTCAAGTTCAAAAAGTAAAGAAAAGACAGAATTATAACTAAAATTTCCTTCTTTTGCAAAACTTATCTCATAATGTGTATAATCTGTCTTGTATTCCACAGGAATTTCAATAAAATCAACACTTCTCCTAAGTGAGAAAGGAAACTTACTGTCTGTTAGTCCAAAAACTTTATTTATACTTAAACGTGTAATTTTATAATGATTTGTAAACATACCAGGCTTGAAATAAGATATTATTCCATTACTAATACTATAATTTAAAAAATAAACAACAACTTTTCTTGTGATATTGTTTATTGAGTTTACTTTAATCTCATCAAAAAAGAAATTGTTTGTTAAATTTTTGTCTAATTCAAAAATATTTCCACTAATAATAGCAACATTTCTTGCTTTGTCTAAATCCTCTTTTAAATTGGAACAAACAAGCACAAAAGGAAAATTGTAAATTTCTTCATATGTTTTATGATAATAAACAATACTTCTAATTACATCTCCCTTCTTTAATAATATTGGAACTTCAAGAGTGTATGTTATATTTTTTTTATATCCTGCAAAAGTTGAAAATGGTGGTGGAAATTTAAAAAATTGGAAAAATTGCCTTATTGAAGTTATATTACCTTGATTATTTCTTAAAACAAGAATATAAACTCTATCAAGAATATCAATCATTATTTTGTCATTTTTATAAACAAGAAAGTTAACGTTAAAATATGAACTATTTTGATTACTTCCTAACTTTTTTAAAAAATCCTCTCTTCTATAAAGATTAATTTGATTTGCAAAACCTATTAATGCTAAATCTTCTGGTATCTGTGTATATGGTTTTTTAATTTGAATAAATCTTATACCTTTCATATTTGATTATCTCTTTTTAATGCAATTGCTACGTTTAATGTTCCATTCTTGCCTAAAAGCCAAACTATATACCTTTTAGTCTCAGTTGGAACTTTTTGATTTCTTAATGTATCCTGTATAGTTGGATATGACTGCAATCTTTTATTTGCATGGTCTTTTGAAAAAGTCGGTGAGAAATTGTATGAGTATACAACTAAATCAAGTCTGTTAGGATAAAACTCTAACTGCCTTTTTAACATCATTCCACCAATCCAAAGATTTAATTCTCCATCAAAAAGATCCTCTTTTGTAAGTCCTTGACAATTAAATTGTTTATAATGTCCTACATATTTCGCTTTTAATAAACATGACTTACCTTTCTTCTCTATTAACTCTCTTACTCTCTGTGGAAGTTTGTTATTTAGATTGTATATTACAACTATATCATTCGCTCCATCAGGTGCAACTTGCATTAGTCCTACCGCTCCTGCTGGAGAAACAACTGTCTCTTGTTTGTTTCCAAAGACACGGTATGGAGCTTCAATAGCCTGAAAAGCATAAATTAGTTCCTTGTCTATATTCAATGTAGAAGAAATCTGATCTATTATTTGTCCATATTTTCTTTTTATAACAAGCATATCATTTGCAATAGTCCTTATATCACTTGTTTTAAATCCATATTTTTCTTCATATTCAGGTGGTATTGTTATCATTGTGATTTACCTCCTTCCTGTCTTAACTCTCTTCTTATCCTTTCTATTTCTGCATCATTTCTTTTTTCATGTTCTCTCACAGGATTAACATTAGAAGCTTGAATTCTTTGTAAAAACTTTGGTTCTTTTCCCATAATAATCATTACAAGAATAATCAAACTCCCTATAATCAAAAGAAAAATGAAAGTTATAATAAAAGCATTAACTCTCATAGTAAAACTCAAATAAAAATGGATAAAAAGTAAGATTGTTTGTAATGTATCTTATTAAACGAGAATAAGACGCTAAAAAATCTTGAGTATTGTTATTAAAAACAAACCTTAACAAAACTTTTAATATTTCTCTTTGCCTTAATGAAAAATCAATATCATAATATGTAAACTGATTGTTTATGTAATTATTTTCAGTAATATTTTCAATTGCAGAATAATCGGTAATATATATTGGTCTCACTTTTCTTTTTCTATCAATATATTCAATACCAGAAAGAAAAAACTTAAATGTTCTATAATTTCGTTTATTATCAAAATTTCTAAGCATACCATATGATATAAAACTTGTGTTGTTAATAATAAAAAATCTTTGAAATCTATAAGTTTTTGATGAAATCTTCATTTCATCTGTAGCTATAAAGCTAATTAATGTGTTATCAAACTGATTAACTGAAAGTAAATATGCGTAATTTTCCACTGAAAATACATAAGGATATAAATTTATTTTTAGATCTTGTTTCTCATATTTTTCAAGCCAATATCCATATAAAAGTAATCCTATTTTTTCTCTTTCTCCACTTAGTGAACCTGAACTAAAATATTGCAAAGAATTTGATTTATCTACAAGAAAACATTTTGCTCTTGTATTTGGATGTAATACTAATTCATTTTTTAAAATAATAAGTGCTTTGTGATTTGGTATTCCATTTTCAAAATATTGTTTGTTAGCAAGATAATCTTCCGATAAACTATCATAAAGATTTTTCGTATTTGAAAAAAGAAAAAAAGGAATTATTATCCTTTCTTCATCATTGATTGAAAATTTTAAAAGTAAATTTTGTGTCTCAGTTATACTTCCTGGTTCAGAACCATAATTTACAAGCTCAATTGCTTTTACAATAAATACTTCATTACCTGTTTTAAACTCTATATTGTTAGCAGGAATAAAAAGTCTATTGTAAAACTTCATATTCAACAGCAACAAAAAAATTAAATCCTGTATATGGTTTTGGAGAATGTGGAATAAATCTTAAATATTCATCTTTTTCAAGAATAATATCAGTAGGAAAATAGACATAATCATAAGGTATTTCTTCAAGTTCAAAATATGAATCATATACTCTTTTCCGTATACTTGCATCATTATAATTTGATACAGTAAAACCGTCTTGAACTATTTTTCCGGAAATTGATATATCAACATCCTTTATATTGTATAACCAAAATCCCTTTACTAAACAAACATAACCAGCTTTGAAATAAACAGTATACTTCCTATAATCCTCATTTTGCAATAATTCATAATTGTTAAATTCAATATAATCAAATGCATTGTTCTTATTATCAATTTCTACATCCTCAAATAATACATCTAATTCAGTCTCTCCATTAGTTGATTTCTCAAGTTTAAAATCATATCCCTTTGGAAGATAAATATAATCCCTTGTTTCAAATTGTCTAACAGAATAAGTATCATTATTAGCAGGTGTTGTAAAATAATACTCAAATTTTAACTTTCTTCTTTGATTTCTCTCAAAAATTGAATAAACATATCTTGCTCTTCTGTAATTTCTATTTAGTTTTGTATTGATAATAATATTTTTTGTAGCAAGGACTACGGAAAGTAGTCCTTGCTTTGAAATACTTAGAATTTTCATTGCTATTAGTATATTCTCAATGTATGGAAATGCATTTCAATAGTAACAGGTGGAACACCATTAATTCCAGTGCCAACTACTCTGCTAAATAAAGCACTATTGTATGCAAAGTATGGAACTGCTTGTGAACCAAGCTCAACTTCTGCAGTTAATTCAGATCCTGGATTTATTACGAAGGCATCTGAGAATGAGAATGGTCCAACTAAGAATGGAGTTAGTGCTGTATAATTGAAAATAATTCCTGGTGATACTACTAAAGCTATTAATTCTGTAGTATTGACACTATTATTACTGCCAACTATATCTCTTGTTATTCTTCCAACTTGAACTATATCACCAAGTGAATATTTTACTTTAGATAGTGAGTCTTCAAATACCTTATTAGCAACTCTAAAGATGCTTATTTTACCGAAAGAAATTGCACCAAGAAGTGATGCTATAGCACTAATCTGATCTGCCTGTTGATAACCATCAAAAAGAATATTATAAGGATTAACTTGTCCAATAGTAAAATCAGTAGTTGTTGTAGTATTAACAAGTGAAACAAGTAATGTATTTACCCTTACTACAAAATCAAACCTTAAGAGATATGCATCCTTAACTGCAGTAGATTGATTTAATCCAGCTTCACCTTTGAAGAAATCAAGTTTATTAGTATTTCTTAATTCATCAGCTGAATAACTGTGTTTATTTGACTCAAAGGTCACGTTTTTATTCCTTTTCCTTGCTATCTCAGATACTATTCTCCTAAAGATTAATTCAAAAGGAGTTTCACCAGGAAGAGTTTGTGTTGTAATTACTCCTTCAGGAACTCTTGCAGGATTGGTTGGAATTGATGCTGGTCTAACACCCTGTTGTCCTGTAGGTCTTAAGGTTCTTGTAGGAACTACACCTCTTCCTCTGTTTTGTGCTATCTCAAGAAATCCAATTTCAGGAGAAAGTCCATATGCAGATAATCTTTCTTCAATCTTTTCAATAGGAAATGTTTCTACAGTATTTCCTGTATAGGTATCTATCAGTTTTGCAACAGGTCCTTCAACAGCAACCATATAGGTGGATAAATTTCCACCTACATCCATTGATATTGCAACAGCCTCATCTATTATGCTCTTGGATATATCGTTCATACTATGCACCTCCTTTTTAAAAGTTTTGTAAAAACACTAACACTTTTATAGATATGCCAAGATATCATCACCAATATTTAGTTTGTTTTTATCTTCAAAACTTACTATTGAACTAACATTTTTCTTTTCCTCTAAATCAGCAAAACTTTCACTTGCTGGAATAACTCTAAATTCATCTGTTGATGAACTAACTTCTTGCTTTTCTTCATGTCTTTGCCCTATTACATTGCTTATTGCTTTTGAAACTATTTCATCTATTTGCTGTGTTATCTCAAGAATATTTCTTCCAGTCAAGAAGTTCCATACTCCATTTGCAATTTGTATAGCACCTGCAATCTTAAATGCAGTTAATACTGCTGGAGGTAATTCACCTTGAAATCTCATAACTCTTAATAGACTATTGATGTTGTATAATCCAAACCCTATAGCAATGTTTGTTAATGAACTTGAAAACTTTGGATCAAGATTTGGCATAAATCTTGAAATAATGTTATCCCTTGTAAATTCACTCAATTTAGATGATGTCCATATTGTAGCAACTGAAACAAGACCTGTTAAAAATGCATTTAGCATGTCATATGGAAGTCCTTGACCTCTTACAAAATCAGCAATCTCACTAATATAATCATCAGTCTCCTCCTCAATTATATCATCTAAAGTCAGTGCAAGATCCTCAGATAAATAATCAGAAGTATCAGGATATTCAGATATCCCAAGAGTTGAAACTAATTCCTTTCTGGTTTGTGTCCTTGCTGACCTTGTTGCTTTTGCTTTATTAATCATTTCAGTTTTTCTTTCTTTTCTATACTCGTTTAATCTTATTGTTAATTCTTGAGATATTCTATTAAGAACTTGACTTGGTGGAATATTATAGTTAGTAAGCTCTATACCATATCTATTCATTATGGATCTTACAAAATCTGAATAAGAAGCATTGAAATTTTTCTTACCACCAAATAATAACATTAATGCAACTTTCTTTGTCTCATCATCCTTATCATCAACTAAACCAGAATTTATATACTGCTTTAAACCTTGCTTTATTGATCTTGTATCAGCAACAAGTCTCATTCTTCCTAACTTTATACCACCAGGACCTGAAATAGCCTTTATAACTGATGATATTTTCACCTTTGCAGACTTTGGATCTCTATTCATCTCCCTTTTGGCATATTCAATTATAATTCTCGGTAGTCTTTGACTTAAAATCTCATCAAGATCAGGACCAGTAAGAATTCTCTTTTTTCTTCCAACTTGAACCACTCTGCTTTTTACTCTTTTTCTTGTTTTTTCTGGTGGAATTGCTGGAGTTTTTTTATCTTTTTTCTTTGTTTTCAAAGTTGAAGTTCTACTACCTATGACATCTGATATTGGTATTGATACTTTCTCTACCATGTTCTCACCTCCATATCTTTGTATATCTTCTCTTAGTTTTTCATAATCTTTTTTAGTTTTTCTAACACCAACAATTTTCATGACTTACAACAAGCAATAACTAAAATAACACTATCACTTAGTTGAAGATTTAAAACACCTGCACCAAAAACATCAGATAAATTTCTCACTTGATTTAAAGTCTCTTCATATTTTCTCTTTAAATCATCATCATTAAAATTGACATTTAACACTCTATAAACATAAACTTCATTTCCAGAACTATTTGAGATTTTTCCTTTGTATTTTGTAATTCTTACCTTGTATTTATTGTTTTCAATCAAAGCTGGTAATCTATCAATCTTTCTATTAATCATTATTGAAAGATATGTTTTGTAATTTCTCTTAGATGCTTCTGTTGAAGAATTTTCCTCAATTATATTATCTAATTGCTGTTCATACTGTTCTAATGCCTTTTTTAATAGTCTCAAAGCAACAGGTTTTATTTTTTCATTATCAACTACAGGTGGAACAACTCCAGCACTAGCTCTTCTTATTGCTCTAATTGCTTTATCACGTTTTCTTTTTACTTTTTCTGCTCTTTCTAAAATGGATGATATTTCCATTGTTATATTATTTAGCATATCACCAAGTGGCATTTCATCAGAAACAGTAAAACCTAAATCAGTTAAAATAGACCTTGATATTTCTCTTACAAAACTTTCATTTATGTATGAAACATCATCACTTATAATAAGAACCGATATATTTTTATCATCAACTTCACTCATAATTTCCTCACTTACTGCACCATATTTTTCATCAACATCAGATGAATATGGTATATTTATTACAGTTCTATTAGTATGACCACTAAAGACAGGATAAAATCCCATTTCTTTTGCTACTCTCTGCATCTGATGTAAAAGTGAAAATGGTATAAGATATTCATTTCTTACATTCTCAGAAATAACCTCAATCACCTCGTTTAATGATACCATCTTCCTATCCATTACAACTGCATCACCATATGAAGATTTCACAGCATCAAGAATTATCCTTAATGGTTCTCCAGAATATACAACTATCCTTGATTGTCTCGTTATTGGAACTGGACTTGATCTAGGTATTTGTGTTTGTGATTGTCTTTGCTGTTGTGATGGTATTTGTGTATGTTGACCTGGCATAAATCTCGTTCTTACTTGTGAAATGTCATCAGATGATAAATAATCAAGTATATCACCTGTATTTTGTATGTTTTGCTGTATATCTATAGGTTTTAAATATCTCATAATATCACCTCCTTTTCTTGCTTAGTTAATGACATATATACCCAAACTAATATAGACAAAATCACAACACCTATTGAAAATAACACTAACACATTCTTCATTTTTTCTCATAGTATTATAATTTTAAAGCACAAATTCTCAATTTTCAAGGCTTTCTCTTACCAAGAAATGTAAAAAAAACAAAAATACCTAAAACAACTAAAATAATCAAAAATATAACAAATAAATTAGGTCCTTGTGGTTGTTCTGGTCTTGTAGGTTGTGGCTGTTGTGGTTGTTCTGGCTGTGTAGGTGTTGTTGTTGTAGTTGGTTGCTTCCTTTCAACTTGAAGTTGATATGCACCATCTTTTTTTTCAAACTTTATATCATGTTGTTTTACAAACTCAGCACCTTTTTTGGCACCTTTTCCTAAAAGTTTCGCTCCTTCCTTTACAGCACCACTAACTATATTACCAGCTCTTCTAAAAAAACTCATATTTTATCTCCTTACAATTTTAAAGCTATTGGCAAGATAAAATCCAATACTCAAAAATGATATTGCAACAACACCAACCAAAAATAAAGTAAAAGGATTAGTAATTGATGGTATAGCATATTTTAATGTAAGATAATAAATTCCTCTTCTTTTTTCAGTCTCTTCTATTGCCTTTCCTATTTGATATAAAACATTAATAGCCTGTCTAATTAATTCTCCTTTCTCACCTTTCAACACCTGATCTAAATCTACCGTTATAGATACTTTTTGATCTATCATGCCCATTTCCTTGGTATAACTAAAAACTTTGTTCCATCAGGTTCAACATATCTTTTTGGTAAAACATAAATTATTTGACCTACTTTTTTCTCATAATCATCCTTTCTCATAAGTGGAAGTTGTGATGTCGGATCAGCTATATACCATAAAGGTTCATCCTGTCCAAAATCTTGTATTCCTACAGCACAAGCAATATGATTTGGCTTCTTTGAATTTGAACTTGCACCATGTGGTCTATATGCAGGAAAAACAAAAACACTTCTAATTCCAACACTTTCAACTAATGCACAATATAATGTAGCCAGATCATCACAGTCTCCAATTGGAATTCTCATTTGATTACCTTTTATGTAATAGTCAATATACCTTTGCATTAGCTCAACAGGATGATTAATCTGCTCAGCAAAAAATGCATCCCTCTCATAATTCACTCTAAAATACCTTTGAACAAAGTCTAATATTGCCTGTGCCTTCTCAAATGAAGATGAAGTCCCTTTTATTCCATATTGTGGATATATGAAAACATTAACAAAATCCTTAGTTGCAGGATTTATAGAAGCTTCTCTACAATACTTAGTTGCTATCTCACCAAGTTTATAAACTATATCCTTTGAATTTACTGTATAATCCTCCATCATGACGTATGTATAATAGTATCATCACCAACACCTCCACCTTTATTACCTTCTTTTTCCTTTTGCCTTAAATTGTTAAGTTCCGTTATATAAAAATTAAGTTTTTCACTTAAAAGTTTTATTTGACTATCCCTATCCTTTAATTGACTTTCATATTGATTTCTTATCTCATTTAATTTCATCTCATATTGAATTTTAACTTTCTCAATCGCTTCATTCACTTCCTTTGCAACCTGCTCTTTTGTAATATTATTTTCATTCAATGACTTTATAACATTTATTCCCTGTATTACATAATCAAAAAAGTTTTGATTTTGCTGACTTTGCTGATTTTGCTGTGTTTGTATATTTGATTGTATCTCCTGATTTGGTTTAAATAAACTATCATCTATATCACTCTTTATATTTTTCTTCTCAACTTCATAATACTCATCATCATCTTTTACATTAAAACTAATTAAATTGCTATCCTTCAAAAATTTCACAAGCTGAACTAATTGCTCTGCTGTAATATTTGAAAGAAATGATGATGAAGATGAAGATAAAACTGCATTTCTCATCGTATTTTGAATTTCTCTCTTAGAATTTTTTACATATTGCTCCAATGACCCAAGTTCTTCAACTTCTTCTGCTTCATACAATTTTACATCAAAACTCCTAATTAAATCATCTTGTCTATATCTTTTAATTCTGTTTACATCTTTTACTCTACAAACATAAATCTTTATCTCAAAATCTTTAGTCCATTCTACATCATCTCTAAATTTAACAATTTTGTAAATTTCTTTTTGAGTTGTATCGCTTTCATTTTCAATAAACCTATCATAATCATCTTTAGTTTCAAATATCTTAAAAAGTATAATATGAGATGGAACAGGTTTTTTTCTTTGTATCCAAATAGAAATAGGAAACTCTACATAAACTTCTGCTTTTTCAAGACCTTTTTCAATCAAAAATGGCATAATCTCAGTTAAATCTATTTTCACTTTTTTACTTTTTATTTCAGATTGTTGATTAGTAATCTCATCAAACATAGTTTCTAAATTTTAAAGTATAAATTCCCATCTTTGTCAAAAACAACATAAACATCAGAAAAAAGTGAATAATAATTGTAAAAGCTAAAATGAGATGGTAATTTCTGTCTTGAAATTAGTCTAAATGAAGGAAGAATAGGATATATTACAATACCAGTTTTTGTCTCCTCATGTAAAAGTAATGGTCTTAATTCTTTTTTTATTGGATATTCTAACACTAATGCAGAAATAACAGAATTTAAAGTTCCATCAAAATATTCCAAAAATAGATTATGTGCTTCTTCAAGTTCTAAGTTTTTATTTAATTCATATTGGATATATTCACAAACAAGTTCATCAATTAAAGGATATATAAAATTGATATTTCTTTCATAATGATCCAAAACTATAATTTTATTAGAAAAAGTTGGAAATATTTTATCTTTATTTTGTAATACAAAATTAGCAAATTTACCACTATAAACTAAAAAGTTTTTCATACTCATCTTAGAAAATTATGAAAACTTTCCATTGCATAAAGACTTCCAATAACATAATGTTCACCTTCTTTTAGATTGTATTCTTTTATGGTTTCTTTCAATAAATCTGAAACTGGATTTCCAATATCTGTATAAACTTCTGGAAGAGTAAATAAGATAAATGGAACTTTTGCATGAAGTTTACAAAAATCATTGCTTAAATTATATGGTGGTCCAATATCAATTTCTAAATCTGTTAATTCTATCATAATATCAAAATCAATAATTTCATTAAATCTATGAATTATCCTATATGCATTTGTAAAAACAGAACCACCACCTTGTAAAGTTTGTAATGCATGATAAAGAAGTCTATAAAAACGTTCATAATCTCTTTTTATCTCCAAAGGATTTACTGTAAAAGGAAAGATTATTTTGTATTTTTTATGTATGTATTCTACAAGTTTAAAATGATTAATACTATCAAAAGTTTCTTTTGAAACTAATATATTTTCTTTACCTTTTTTGTCATATTGCATTAAATCAACTTTTATAGAACCTCTATAAAAACTTTTATTTTCATCTTCAACATCATAACTTGCAATTAAAAAACCACCATCAACATTACCTTTGTATATTAACACAGTTGTCGAACCAGCTACAAGTAAAAATGCAGAAATATGTGTTTTTATATTATAAGATGAAAGTGATCCAATAAGAACACCTAAAAAATATATTATCTTTGAAATATACGAATCCATTGAACCACTTACATCAATTACAAGCAAAATTTTTAATAAATCCCTCTTAACACTTATATCATACGTAGGTAGCATTATTCTTCTATCAATTACATATTTCTTTTCCCTTCTTCTTGCAGGTTTCTCAGGTGTATATGAAAAAGTTTCAACTTGAGTTTCAATTAAACTTCTTATAAATCTTTCTAAATATTCAACAAGCTCCCTTTGCCTCCTAATAGGTAAAGAAAATTGTTTAAATTGTTTCTTAAGAGAATATGGTTCTCTCCCTAATTTAGGTTTTTTTATAGAAGAACCACCGCCACCACCACTACCAACGACACCAATCATTACTTACTTCCTTTTTCTAAATAAAAACCAAAAAGAAAAAATTAAAAAACCAAGCATTGAAACACCAATAAGTGCTAATACAAATGGAGATTGAAATGGATTTCTTCTTTGCTCCCTAACTGGTAATGGCTGAACTTCTGGAGTTTGTGATGCTTGTTGTGCTTGTGCAGTTTGTGTAGTTGGACTTGTTTGTTGTGTTGCTCGTGCTGTTTGTCTTGTCTGTGTTGTTTGTGTAGCTTGTGTGCCTATAATATTATATGGTATAACTTCAAAAACTTCAGTTTTATATGTTCCTTTCATAACCTCTACACCTCCAAAAAGCATATTTGAAACTGCCACTATTATAGGAGCAATCGCTATAATTTGCCCTATAATAGGGATAGTTGCAATAACACCAGTAGATGTAAGTAATTTTTTAGCAACATTTAAAATTGTGCTATCAACAGTATTAAAACCTAAAAAACCTTTGTTTATTGCATTTAAAAGATTGTCTTTAGTTATCTCCTTGTTTGCTCTTCTATTAAGCTCAGAAAAATTTAATAAAACCGAAAGAAATCTCCTAAATTCATCCCTTTTCTCAAGTGCAAGTTTAACTAATTCAGTATTTTTGTCATCTAACTTCAATAGTATCCAATTTGATATTTTTGCATAAGTAGCTTCAGGACATTCTTTTCTCGTATCAATTGTAAAAGCAAAAACATCAGCTCTTCCTCTTAATTTTTTACCTTCCTCCATTAGAATTTTTACAACATTTCCTCTAATACGAGTATCACCAAGTGCTATTCTCATACCTGCAAGTTTTCCAACTTTTATAACAGCACTAACTCTAATAAGTGCATATAATCCTTTTTCTTTTATCTCACCATATTGTTCTATTAAAGCACTTTTATTTCTTGTTTTTAGCTTATAATCTTTAAAGTCAAAATATGTTTTATCAACTTCATCACCTTTGCAAAATATCTTTTCAAAACCCTTTTTTACAGTATCTAAAAATGCAATCTCATTCATCAGTCTCGTCTCCTCTATGATAATAAATAGCTTTTATAAAAACACTTGGAATAGTTTTGTATTCAGGACCTACAAAAAATGGAGACCAATTAATAACTCTTATTGATAATTGTCTGTTCTTTATCTCTTCAGGATATCTAATATAAAAAGGTTCATATCCATTAAATGCTAATAATGTGCTTCCAAATTTTGTAATATTATAACCATAAAGTTCTGTATAAGTTAAACCTTCATATACTAATTCACCACGATTGAAATCCTCTATATTGAATGTGTTAGTATTGTCAGAAGGAAACTTATAAACAGTAAAACGAAGTTCTATTTCAAGATAATCATTATCATCAAAAATAAATCTTATCTCTCCATTCTCAAATTCAGGTGTGTAAATTAACTCATTTAGTCTTGCAGTATACTCTGGTGTGTTTGCAGGTGTAATTATAAACCATCTCCTTTGATTTAAAAATCTAAAGATATTCTCTATTCTTGTAATTCTCATGCTTTTTTAGGAAGAAATGGTAAAGCTATCTTTTTCTTTCTTATGAACATAAACACATATGTAGCAAGAACAATAAATAGCAAACCAAAAATAAAAAATAATATAAATCTTCCTGTTTTTCTTTTAGTTTCTTCACGTTTTTCTTTTGCTGGATCAGTTATTAGTATAGGTGCTGTTGATGGTGTTTCTTCTTTTTGAAAACTTTCTACATTGTATATAAAAGAATATTTCATTCCCAAAAATTCCTTTATTTGTGCTCGTGCACCCGATATTATTGGATGATCAACTAATTGCTGAACCCTTATAGTAATTGGATCTCTATAATTGGCTTTTACTTTAAAAGTATTTACACTTGAAAAAGAAACTACACCAGGTGGTGCATTTAAAATTTTAAAATCAACTATACTACTTTCATCATATCCCTCCTTAAAAATAAGTCTAACTTCATATTCATCAGAAAGTCTTGGATCACTAAATCCAGGCAATGTTGTTCTTACAAGCCTATACCTATAAAAGTAAATTTTCATAGCCTGTAAATATACGAACTATTATAATCACTCATAACACCCTGATTAATTAAAGCAACTTCATCAAGATAACCTTTATCATGCACATTATTATAATCTAAAAATCCCGATGAAAGTTCTAATCTATCATCCTCTTCCTTAATGTAATTATGATCCCTAAACAAAAATGTAAATCCTCTATATGATGTGTCTTGAAAATAAAATGGATTATTTAAAATTGAAACAAAAGCTATCTCAAAAATATAAAACCTGTTTTTTAATTCTGAAATGTTAGGATCATGATAATAATAAAAATAACATGAAAATCCTTTTACATTTACTATGTTTCCTTTCTCCATACTTAAAAACTTATCAATTATCTGTTCTTTAGTCTCCTTAGAAAATTCCACTGTTAATGGATTGTTATAATCTAAAGGTGAAACTAAAATAGCTCTACCTTGAAGACTTCTTTCTGTTATTAATGGTAATGTGTCTTTCTCCTCATTACTCACATCAAATGTTAACTTGTAAACATACTCATTTTTATCAATTAAACCTTTTAACTGAGAAATATCAGATAAAACAACTTTTTTGTTCTTTATAAACTCCATAAAAAATATTTCAGCAAGCTTTTGTATTTCAGAAATTTTTATTTTTTCATCTTTCATACTTTTTTCAATCATATCATATAAAATTGTGTAGTATTCATCAAAAAATAAAAGCATCAAAATAAATAGTAAACTATTTCTATACTTTAAAAAAAATGTTCTTTCTTCATTATTGACAAAATTAAAACTAATTGGAAAATTAAATAATAAATTCGCCCTTAAATTGATATACCAAGTTAAATTCTTAAGTGAAGTGTAAAAAAAATATGAACGATGAATTACATACTTCATTGTTGAAAATTCATAATTAAATGGATATTGCACTTTTTACCTCCTTATTACTATAAATAAACTCCACAATCTTCAAAACTATTGATGCAAGTAATACATCATATGACTCAGCTACAAACATCTCATCTATAGGCTTATCATTCTCAATTAAAACCGCAGTATATGTCTTTTTATTAGAAAGAAGAAATGAAACCCTTTGTAATAGAACATCAATAGATCTATTAGTTGTCTTGTTTATAAATGTAAACATTTTTCTTAATAATTCCTCAAGTTCTGTTGAAGTCCACATTGGAATAACTTTATTTGTCCTGACTATCTCATAAGTATCCAATAATTTCACAAGATATATTCTTTTCTCAGGATCTTCAACCTTAACAATTTCGCATAATACATAGTTTCCATCTGATACTTTATAAAGTGCAGTTTCACCTTGCTCTATTGCTCTATTGCTAAAATACCTGTATAGCATCTCAAATATCTTATATTGTTCCATAATAAGTAAATTTTAAAGCATCTTTTTTCTCTCTTAACATACTAACATGCTTTAATATTCTCTTAATTCCATAATACTCAATTGTTTTTCTTACTTTCTCACATTCATAAGGATGTAATAATGATACTGCAACAAAACTCTTTTCTGATTTTAAATATGCAAGTCTAACTAAATGTCTAACACCATCTTTATTGTAGACTTCTTTCATTCTATATTCAATTACATCATTTTTATCATAGTCTTTTAATTTTTCAACGAGATAGTTTTTAGTTAAATCTTTTATTCTTTCAATTGGTATTGGTATTTCTTCTTCTTTTAGTGCTGGTAATTGTGATATTCCAAATGCTTTATCAAGTGTTTTAGTAGTTAACCTAATAAAATAGGAAAATATAAAAATTAGAACAAGTAAAACTAAAACACCTATAAGAAAAAGAATAAATGCATTTCTTGCAATATCTCCCAAATTTTCAAAAAATCCAAAAAAGTTAAATAAATCCTTCTTATATTCTTCAAGTTCTTTTTTACTCACTTGTTCAAAAACTATATCAGCATTTTTTTCCATACGAATGTTAAGTGTTAAATTTTCATTATCATATTTTTTAGACAATTGCTCTAAATCTAAATATTGAACTCCTTTTGCTGTTCTTGAAATACCTATAGGATGCCATTGATCATTAAGAAAATAGTAAATTTCATTAATCAAGTTAGCACCTTGTTTGATTACTAAAAATGGTCTATCCTTATTCAATGTAATATAGTAAAATTTTCTTACATATGATGAAATACTATTTAACATTCTTTACCTCCCTTAACAAAATAAAAAATGATATCAACAATAACAAAGTGTATAAATAAGCATGTCTCTTTTTATAATTCTCCTCTATTATCCAGATATATGTATTTATTGCAGTTTGAAGTGCAACTAATGGAATAATTGCTTTGTCTAAAATATCTCTCATACCCAAAATACCTTTCTTTTCGCAAGAAACTCCCTATCAAAACTCTGCAACACTTTAAATAAATTGCTATTTTTTACCTTGAATTTTTTAGATAATGTCTCCCTTATCTCATGCATAGGAAAATTTACACCAGGACATGTCTTTATATTCTCAGATAAATATCTTTTGTCTGCAAGATTTAATTGTGTTAAAACATAATACTCTCTATGACCTATTACTCTTTCAGGTGATAAATCCAATAAATACATAAGTGTTTTTAGTAAAAATAAAAGTGTCTGCTTTTTATCTAAATCAAGAATTTCATTATCATAATTACCAACTACACATATTCCTATAGAATTGGTATTTAATCCCGATGTATGTGCTGGAATTTCTGATATGTCTCTACCAGCAAGTATAAATGTCTTACCTTGATACTTCTCAATTCCAAAATTATACCCAATATCTCTCCACTTTAAAGTCTCAATATGATATTTTCTTATTGCTTCCCATGAGAAAGTCTCACCATCAAGAGTTGCAGAATGATGAATAACTATATAATCTATTTTTCGCATACTCTAAGGTAAAAAATAAGTAAGATTTCTTACTATTTGAAAACCACTAACACTAAAAACTTCCTCATAACTACTTACTGATGTATGACTTAAATTTATTCCAATTAGTTTGTCATTATCTTTTGATGTTAAACATTCCAAAAAGAAATATTTCTCAAAAGTATCTTTTAGAACTTCTTTTAAATCATCCATAAATGAAAATCCATAAGCATAAGCATTAACATAATCAAAAGTGATAACTGCCTTTATATGATAATTATTATCTTTACTATCAATTGAAATTGAAAGATTATATGGTAAATTGTTATTTTCTTTCTTTACATTAGTCTCAAAAAATGAACTTTTTAAATATTTAGTTAGTTTTTCTTCTGCTTGTGGATGAAGAATAATATTGTCATCATTAATAGAAAGTTTCATATCATAGTTTACAATAACTTTGTTATTTTCTGTCAAAAAATTTATCTCACTATTAAACATAACTTTGCTGTTTTCCATAGACATAGCCATATATACCTCCTTTTAATAATTCCATATCACATGATGAACTTGATTTCATACTTTCAATGTATGTATTCATAGAATTGAAATTAGCATTCTTGAAAATTATAAATTCATAAAAAATAAGATTGATACTTTTATAAATATTTCTTACTTCATTAATCGGTAAAATCTTACCATATGGAATAGTGCAATTTACTTTGTATGTATTTTTGTCAGTAGTTATTTCTATTTTCTTAGTGTAAAATCTAACTCTCGTAAACTGCTCATAGACTAAATTTTTGAAATACTCCTCTATCTCTGAATAAGGAAAGTTATCTGGCATTGGATGAATATCAAAATTGAACTCCATGTAAATAGAAATATTGTCATTCTGCTTTACACTAAGATAAGAATTATAATCAAATTTCATAAGAAAATTTTAAAGCATGAGAATTTAACCTTTAAAATTTTCTTACATGCTAATTAAGACACTATTGAATTTAGAAAGAGCAAATCCAACAAACATAAATGAAGAAAAAACAATAGATCTTTTCAATATGATAGATTATCAATTTTTTAGGATTGTTTGTATTAGTGATGGTAATGTAAATGTAAATTTATTATTCTCAAATAATGGATCAAGTTGGACAACATTTCAAAATATAAGTTTTACTCCTGGTTTTCAAAAAAGTAATGTATTTATAGCAAATGCAAGATATCTAAAAGTAAAGATTAATTGTAATGTTAGTTATATAAATCTTGCAATAATATTTTCAAAAACTGAAAGTGATTTATTAAGTAGTGATGATGGAAATCAAACTCCACAAACAGGATTAAATAGATTTCTTATAATTGATATCAATAATGGCTATGTAGGACATTTACTTGAAACTAATTTAGATGCAAGTAATATAACAAACATAACACCACTATATATGAATGCAAATCCAGAAAATACAAATAGATATAGAATTTATGATGGAAATAATAACCTTATAACTGAAAATTACATAAAAGGAAGTAATGTAAATAATGGATATTCTGGTTCTCATAATGAATTATTTTTATTTATGACAGGAAGAACAGTAGCTATTTTTCTAAATGCTAATGTTATAATTTTGTATCCTGACAATAATTTAAAATTTCAAAGTGTAGTTTCAAAAATATTAATTAGTTCCGATTACACAATTATGAGATTGATTAGAAATACTTCTCAATCTAATACTATAGGATTTTCTTTTGCTGAAATGCCTAATTATGACATAATGTATGAGTATGAAGTTAATAGATATAGAATAACGAGGTTGATAATATGACCAAGCAAAACTTTTTTAAGGAAAGAGAACATTATTATCTTATTTGGGCTTTTAACACAGATACACATGGAAGCGCAGGAAATATAATATTACCTCCACTAAGTAGCATGTTAATTTATAATTTTGATGCTTTTGATATACCTATAGCTTTATTTTTACGTTTTGAACCTAATCATTTTGATTATCATGTAGAATATAGAATTTATCAAAATTTTACACATTTAATGACAATTTATGCTGGTGCAAGTAGAGATTATTCTGTTTCAATTCAAGATGGAAAATTTACTTACACTGATGTAAATGAAATAAAATATGAGAAATATTTTGAAGATGTTGCAAGAACTAATAGTAGTGAATTTGCAATACCATCTAATTATAGAATTGAAATTTACTTAGTAAATGATAATGTTGTAAAAAGATTAGAATTTAGATATTACATATTTAGTTCAACAAGAACTGCTAAAGGAATACGAACACTTTCAAAGTTTATTGTAATTTAATAGCAACATAATAAGCATATTCATTTCCTTGCGAAGTTTCTATGTATTTTCTCATTTCAATAAAATGTTCATATAATTGATTGTTAAGAATAAGTGTTAAAACATTATGAATATCAGACAATTGGCAAAAGAAATAGAAAAAGTATTTATCATTTGAAGATGCAATACCTTCATGATTGTTATATATGTAGCTTTGAAAAATTTGTTTTAATTGGTTATACCTTTGTAAAATCTGCTGATTTATCATATCTAAATTTTAAAGCCTTAAAATTTCAAGTATGAAAAAGATAAATTTAGTAAATTGGGAAATGGGAAGTATACAAAATGGAATTTTGAGAAGAAACTTTGACATAATGAAAGATATAAATATGGAAAGTCATTTTAGACTTGTAGGTTCCTGTGATGGAATTACATTTGTTAGAATTTACACATCTGATGATGGAATTAGTTATAATTTTGAATATTATACAACAATCAGTAAATACACAAGAACTGAAATATACAGATTAAGAAGAAGATTTATTAGATTTGAAATAGAGTATTTAAATGCTACATATCTTAGAATAGATGCAATATTTACAAGTGCTGAAGAAGAATTCTTTGAAGAAAGTGAAGAAAAATTCAATGAATTTCTTATAATGCATAGTGATGGAACTGGAGAGTTAATAGAAATAAATGCAGATGAAAATTATGTTTTTAGTAATATTTCACCGTATTATTGTAAAGCTGACAAAGAAAATAGGAATATGGTAAAAATATATGATCTTTTTACTGGTAGAGGAACAGTAATTCTTGATACAAGAATAACTTATATGGTAATTCAAGGAACTCCTAAAACTTTAATATTTTTAACAGGAAGATTAAGTTTTTCTATGGAAGTGCCACCAGGAGAAAGAATAGTTTTAAGAGTAATTTATCCTGATAGATATATTACAATTGAAAATAGAGATAGAATGACAGTTTTAAATAATGCAGATTTTTCTGCATTCTTAATTACTTCAAATTCATTTCCAAGAATATACTTTACTGATATAAACGTAAACGATTTTGACTTTCAATATACGCCATCAGAATATCAAAAAAGGAGAATAGTAGTATAATGGATATCAGAAAACTAAAAATTGGATATACAGTAGAAGAAAAAGAAAAATATAGAAATGCTACTCTTACATACAATGTATCAATTCCAATGGGCTCTGAACAAATTTTTACAACAAGAAGTATTGAAGCAATACCATTTTCATACATAATACAAATACTTTTTAGAAATCACACAAGTTATAATTTAAGGTTTAGAATTATTATAGGAACAACGACTATAAATACAATAACAATAACACCAGCAATGGATGTTTATATAATTACTGCAAGAGATGGATTTCTAAGTTATACAACAGGAACTGGAATAACAAGAATAAACTTTTTACCTGATAATTTCTCAATAAATACTGTTCCATTAGCTTCAGTTTTTATGTCATTTTCAATAGTAAATAATTCAACTACTACACCATTAAATATAGGAATTAGAGTAATTGAAAATCAGTTTATAGCAAAAGAAGAAATAGTTAGACCTTTTCCAAATTTATCTTAATCTTTAAAACCAAATAACATGAATTCTCATTTTCTCTACGTTCTACTGAAAAGTAATTTATGAGATTATTTTTTATCAAAGTATCTATGATATCAAATAAGTCTTCCTCTTTTGCACAAAAAGTAAAGTAAACTTCATTAGCTTCTTCTTCAATTCCATAAACATTTTTTATGTATTCTTGGAATATTTCTTTCATGTTTTTTATTTTCTCAAGAGTTTGTTCAAGCATAATTAAAATTTTAAAGCCTTAAAATTTCAGTATGTTTTTTACGAGTGGTGTAATAAAAGCTGTAAAGTCTGTAGTTTATACAAAAAAGCCTTTATCACTTTTACTGGTAGCTCCACAAGGTTCTGGAAAAAGCAAAATTTTAAGAAGTTTAAAAGGAAGTGTAATACTTGTAGATGATATTACTGCAACAGGATTAAAAGATGCTATAATGGATGAAGAAAAAAGATTTATTGTAATATCAGATTTTAATCAGATAGCTTCAAGAGGAAAAACTACAAGTCCTATAAGTATGTTTCTTCCTGTTCTTCAGGAAGGATATATTGGAGAAATAAAATATCAAACACAAGTTAAACTTGAAAAACCTATTAGAAAAGGATTAATCACAGGTATGACAACTGAAATGTTTGAAGATTACCTTGAAGATTTCATAGCAACTGGATTTATTACAAGATTTATTGTAATAAACTTTTCATATCTAAAAGAAGAGTTTGACTTTATTAAAGAAAAAATTCTTTTCACAAACTATAAGGAGGAAGAATTGGAAATTTATGTTCCAAGTGAAAATGAAATACAGGAAAAGGAGCTAAACAAAGATATTTTAGATGAAGAAACTTTAAAAATTCTTGAAAGATTTACAGGTTTTTTGAAAAACAATATAAGACTAATTATGAATTTTAAAGAATTCATTGAAGGAGTTTCAAGAGTAAATACACAAAATAAAAAAGAAATAAGTGATTATGACATAAGAGAAGCAATAGCTATTTTATACACATACTCAAGATATCAAAATCCTGGAAATAATCTTATGTATCAAATCATGAGAAAAAAATTAGGAATTGACCATGAAGATTATGAGAAATTTTATTCTGACTATACAATTGATGAATACTTTAAAATTTTAGATTATGATACATAACTACAATATTGAGATATATGTCAAAGATGAAAACAATAAAAAATATGTTGCGGTAATTCTTGATAGTGATATTGATATTGAAATAATTGCACTTATGTTTGAAACTACTTTAGAAGTCCTAAAGAAATATACAAATCAAATAGATAATGCTATCATAAGAGGTGCAGTAAATACACTTTTAGGAGTTCTAAAAAATACTGATATGTCAAAAATTGGTGCACAAGTAATAAAAGAAGTTCTAAAACAAAATGATAATAAACTTACCTATGTAAGCAAAGATGGAAGAATAATCTGCAATTTCATCTACAAAGGAGAATAAAAATATGAAAGCGAATGGAAGAAGAAATCTGGATACAATTCATACAATAAAAGACACATTAATAAGAAATAACAATAAAATCACTTACATAAAAGATGACAAAATAATATGTGATTTTGTCTATCTCAATGATGAAGAAATACTTTTCTCGTAATCTTTAATCAAGTATATTTTCAATATTGACTAAGTATATTTTGTATAGTTTTTCTCTTTTTATTTTATCAATATCTCCTATAGAATAGTATTTTTGTTTCAAAAGTGGAATAAATACAATAACAGTAGGTGCAAGATCATAATCAATACGAAAATCAGTTTTTTTTGTTCCAATATGAATTGAAAGTAAATTCTTTAGAAGATTTGCAGTAGAATTTTCTGTTAACATACTTAGGTATTTTTTTCTCGTTAGTATCTTTTTTGCATATTCCAAGTCTATAGTCATACATGAGAAGAGATAAAATTCATTATCAATATCAGAAAGAAAATTAAAGTTATCATAAATCAAAACCATAAGAAAATTTTAAAGCAGGAGTTAGTATCATAGATAGGAAAGTGAAAAATTAGAGTTAGTATCAGAGTTAGTATCCTAAAAATTCAGAGTTAGTATCAGAGTTAGAGACAAAAAAATTTAGAGTTAGTGTCAGAGTTAGTATAAGAGTTAGTGTCAGTAAAATTTAAACATAGTATCAGAGATAGTATTAGACATAGTGTAAAGTTAGTGTCAGAGTTAGTATAGTAGTAAGTATGAAACTATTGAAGTTATGAGATTTTCCTGATTTTGAATAGGAAAGTTTTCTTTTTACCATTTAGTAGATATGATATTCCAATAAGAATAGTATCTTTTCTATACTCTTGAATATCAAAGTAAACATTTGAAAGGTTTATAACTTTAGTAATGTCATTTATTATGTCTTGTAATTTTTTCTTTATTTTACTTGAGTGAACTATTTGATTTTGATCAGTGAAAATTAAATACTTGAAATAATTTCTTATTTCTTTTTGTGCATTTTTTATAAATTGAAAGTCAAAAAAGTGTTTATATTCTTTCTCAATAGATAAAAGATAGAAATAATCATCATGTGAGAATGTTTTTTCTATAAAAAGATTAAGAAATCTTTCAATTGGAAGAGTATTTGCAGTATAACTTGCAACAACTACTTCAAAATTTAAATTTCCAAAATCATCTAAGTATTTGTGAATATAGATATCATAGAAATTCTTCTTGTAAGAAAAAACAAAATCAACAATAGAAGTAAGAAGTGCATAAAGTTTGTAAATGAAACTTCTTGAAGGAATTTTTGCATAATCAATAATAAAAAGAATAGAGTTTTTTAAATAAAAAATCATAACAAAATTTTAAACTTTAAAATTTAGACATGAAAAATTTAATTTCAATTATAGAACAGATTGTAAATAGAATTGTTATAAAAACTGATACTGATAATTCTATGCTTCTTGAAATTGCAAAAGAATTTATAAACAGTAAATTTAATTTGAAATTTGACGTAAGATTTGTTCCATTAGATGATACACAGTATGTTGATAGTATTGTAATCTACTATATTACAAAGGAAGATAGTATTGAAAAAATACCAAAAAACTCAATAGTCTTTACTACAAACAAAAAAATTGCAGAAAAATTTGGTGCTTTCTTCTTTACAATGACTTAAAATTGATATGAAAATGATACTCCAATTTTAAAATCTCTATAGTCCTTTTCAAGTAAAACTCCCATGAAGAAATAGTGAAATATTCTCTTTTGATAAATAAGACCATATGAGTTTAAATCTCCTTTTGTATAAAGTGTTATGATGTTATTTTTGTATATTGGAAGTTGTTTTGGTTTTTTCAAGATTTCATATCTTATGCTTGTTGTATCTACATAGTTTGCAAGAAATTCAATTTTTACTATTGTATCTTTGTAAGTATATTTATAAAGGTTGAAAGTGTAAAAAGTGTCATATTTTACTCTTTCTTTTTCAATAGTATCTCTTTTTATTATTACTTTTACATATTCTTTTGCCCTTTCAATTTCAAGTGTATCCACTTTATATACCGTATCGGATTTTATAATATAAGTCCTTTCCGAAATAACCCTTCTTTCACACTTTTGAAATAAAAGAAGTATTAAAAGTATTACAATAACAATATTTAATAAAATTGACAAAAAATTTTTCATGATAATTAAAATTTTAAAGCTTTAAAATTTCAAGTATGATGACGAACAATATAAAAAAGATAATTTCCATAGATGCTGGTGCAAAAGGAAGTATAGCAGTGATAAAAATACCAGAAAAAATAAACCAATACTATAATGATGAAGGAAAATTCATGCTAACAAAGTTTAGAATAAAAGAGATAAAATTTTACAATATTGCTAAGTTTGACATAAAAACAAGAATAAACAAACTAAGAGATTTCTTTGAAAATGAAACTAAAGAGGAAAATTTAATATTTATAGAAAATGTCCATCCCAATAAGATTTTTGGTTCAAAATCATCATTTACATTTGGATTTTCATTTGCAAGAATTATTACTGCATTAGAAATATTAAAACTAAGTCCGATAAAAGTAAAAATTGGTTGGAGAATAAAACTAATTGGTTATTTGAAGAAAAATTATCCAAACATATACTCAAGAATAAAAAATAAAATAGGAACTATTCCACATAACTATGACGAAAGAAAAGAAGCAAACACTATAATTGCAAAAATTCTAATGGATTACATGTATGAAGAAGAAGTTAAATACTTATATGAATATCTTAACAATCATCATAATGCTGATGCATTACTCATAGCAATTTCTGGTTTATTGTTTGAAATCTCTCTTTGATATTCAATGTAGAGATTTTTGATAGATTTACCATTTATACTGTGCAATACTATTTTGGTAATATTTGGAAATCTTAAATCCAAGCTAAGCTTTTTACCATTTATAATTTCAATCTCATTGTCAAAATAATATCTTGGAAATATTACATATACTATTTTTTTCATTCCTGGAAGTATACTTATATTGCCTGAAATATTTAGAAGATAAAATTCTACTGTTTTGACATTTTTATTATAGTCTCTTAAAAACCTTGAAATGTTATACTTCTTACCATAGTTTAGTTTAATATGAAAAGTATAACGATCATTATTGTCTAAAATAGCAGAACATACAAGAATATCACTCTCCTCATCAATAGAAAAAAGATGATACACTCTTGAATACTCTTTTATTTTTGATATCTTTAAAACACTAACCTTTCCTGTTATCTTGTTTACAGCTAAATAATTTTTAGCTATCATAGCATGAAAATTTTAAAGCTTCCTTGAAAATTTTTTTAAAAAATTTTTCCCAAAAATGATATCCCAGGATATCATGAAAATAACATAAATTATTGAAAATCAAAAGTTTAGTAAAAAATTCATAAAATATTGAACAGAACAATAAAAGAATAATTTTTTTATGAAAAAACACCCTTTCTTGGTTAATTTTTTTAAATTCAATAATGTTTATCCCATTGAAAAAAATTTTTTCCTAAAAATTGAAATGACAAAATTGTCAAATTAACTAAATTATATCTTTCAACCACTTAGGAAAAATTATATACGATTTATTCAAAATTTAATATGACAAAATTAAATAAAACTATCAAAAGAAAATATTTAATGAAAAAAAATTTTTGCAAAAATGCAATAATATATTATACTCAAAGTATAATATATTATTCATTTCAGCTAAATAGCTAATATATAGCTAATATTATGATCTGATCTTGCATATATTATATTGTATTGTAATGTAAAGATCTGATCTTACATATCTAAAAAATTATTTGATTTTATCTGTTAGATCAGATCTATTATTTTAGCAAAATAAAATTAAATTTGCAAAAATATAATATATTATACTCAAAGTATAATATATTATTCTACAAGAAGAACTATAGTATGTTATTTTAAGATCTTAGATCTAAACTATACAGATCAGATCTAAGATATAATATAACAGTATGTTTTAGCTAAGAATAATATATTATACATTGAGTATAATATATTATGTTTTTGCAAAAAGAAAAAACTATTGAAAAATTATGCATTAAAATTTAAAAACTATATGTTTTCTTTCAAAGAAGCTTACTATAATACACTAACTACTATTTTTGAAAAAGATGATATTTATAATTTTATAGATTTAAAGCAGAAGTATATTTTTGGAAATTTTTTTGTGAAGCATATTTTTAGGAGTATATATTTTTTCTCTCATGGACTTAGTAGTATTCAAAATTATGAGATTTATATTGATTTTAGAAATAGTTTTATTACTATTCTTCTTAGCAAGAATAATTTTTTTTTAGCATTTTCTTTTATAGAGTATCATATTCAATATTTCAAGATTTTCAGGACTTCAAAAATAGATATATAAGCTTTAAAATTTTTTCATGTTTGATACTAAATCTATAACTATAAAACGTAATATCAATAGAGTTTATCTTGATTTTCATTTTAAGATATATGAAGGTGAATTTATAACAAAAGAGATGGAAACTATTAATTATGCTTGTTTTATTTTTGGTGTTTTATATGCTAAATACGATCATATATTTGATGGAATTATTTTGAATTTATTTAATACTCACAGATCTGAAATATTGTCATACAAAAATAGAAGTTTCACATATGATATTAGACATGAAGTAAATGAATACAGAATAGGTTTTTTCTTTAGAAATTACATTTATATTGCAGAAAGGTATTATATAAATTTAAGTAAGGATAAATCTCAAGTTGGAATATTTTTCTAAAGTAAAAGAGAACTTTGAAATTAGATTTAATTTTTCAGAAAAGATTGAAAACAGATATAATTCTACTTTTTTTATTGGAATTTTTTATTCAAGAATTACAAAAGGATTAATGTATCTTCATCATTACATTATTTTTAAAAACATGAAAGGATATAATTATGTTAATTCTGTGATATCTACGAGTTCTGAGTTTATGATTGATATACATCTTTTAGCAAAAAATTATCATTATCATATTGCAAAAAGTTTTATGTTTCTAAACTTTAAAATTTTTTAATGATTTTTTATCCTGATCTTGATATAGATGTTATTTTAAAAAAAACAAGTTCTGAAGAGAAGAGTAGTATACTTAAAATTAATTTGGTTGATAATGTTTTAACTTTTTTTGGTTCTTATTTAATAGAAATATATCCAATAGAAATAACTTTTAATGGAATTATTCCTGATACTATTAGCTATCTTACTTTTAAAAACAAAAAGAATTATTTTAATATTTACTTTTTTTTAGATGATTACAATGTATTTCTTTATTCAAATAATAATCACTATCAAATTAAAAAGCACTTGAAATTTCAAAAAGAAATTTTAAAATTTAGAGTAATTGTTTTTTAATCTAAACTTTAAAATTTTTTAATGCTTTCTATTACTGAATTGGATTTTTCTTGGGATTTTTAGAAGAAATTATTTTTACTTAAATTTGATAGTATACCTAAAATTAAATCTAAGGATAATTTTTTACCTTATTTCGGTCCTTTTGCTTTTGTTATAAAAAATGGTTTAGCTTTAAAAGACATTGATGATATAAAAATATTCTTTTAAACTCTCATATAAAATCAACTTTAAAATTTTCACATTATGTTTGAAATGGAATCAGAACCTCGTATTACCCTTTTGCTTACAAATGAGAAATTGAAATTTAAAAAGTTAAATATTATTAGGTTTAAAGAGAAATATAAACTATGGTTAAAATATATTCCTTTTGGTGATATTTATTTAAGAGAATTTAGGGATATACCTAAATTTGAAAGTTTTTATATTTACGTTAATCCTGGTTACATTAACCTTTTAAATGGTTTAAATTGTAATATAGAAACAAGATTTTTTTACTTTTATTTTATTCTTACATATGAACCAAAGTATGTTGTTATGTTTTAGTATGTTTAAATTTAAAGAAAATGATTTAAATATCAATATCAAAAGAAAATCTAACAAATCTGTTGAAATTTTTTTTAATACTTTCTTGACAATTTTTGTCAAACTTTATACTGCAATATTGTTAAGACCTATACCTACTATTTCTTTACCTGTAATTTATTTTGCTACTTGGAAAAAGTATAAACGCTTTGGGATTACCATAAGAAAAAAACGCACTAATTTTTATATTACTTGTTTTGCTTTTTTAAGAAATACTATTTTTTCTAATACTCAAAAAATTTCCAGTGTTAGATTTTAAAATTTAGCTATGTTTGAGATAGAAAAATCTTATGAAGAAAAATATTTCCCTGAATTATCAACAGAACTATCTTCAAGTAAAATATCCATTACAATTGGAAGCTATTTTTTTTCTTTTGATTTTTTTGAAAGTGTTTTATTTTTTGATTTCATTACTCCAATTATTACCTTTAAAGATGTAAAAATTGAAGGTTTAAAATATTTTTCTCTTTTCTATATTTACTCAAACAATGACTATGTTTTCAAAAGAGTAATAGAAATTTATACAAAACATCTAAAAATTGAAAAATCAATATCAGTTTATATTCCTGTTGAATATATTATTTTTCCATATAGTTTTGGACCACATAAAATTGAGTTTTAAAATTTTTATATGTTTCAAATCAAAGAAGTTTTTCAAGTTCAATTAGATTTTTTTGCTGAAAAATCCCATAAAGTAGAATATATCTATCCATATTACTTCCGTGTAGAATGTAGTGAAGTTGATGAAAAAATCAAAATACTATCAAAACGTCATATTGAGTTTATTATTTCACTATTTCAAAATCAAAAAAAAATACATAGACAAATCCAAATCAAAATTAATAACATTAAACAAAACTTTTTGTTAATCAATACTTTCCTACAAATCACTAATAATGGAGTTCGCTTCCCACAATATCTCACACAATCCCACAAAAACAAATATAAACAAATGATTTATTTTTAAACACTTATAAAATTGAAATTTAAAAATTATTATGCTTTAAAATTTTGACATGATGATTATAAATGATATTGCCAATTTTATCAAGAAAATTTCATTTTTGGGTGATAATAAAACATTATTTACTATCTTCTTGCATGAGTATGTAAGACTTTTACTAAAATCTCGTAATATGGAGTATTTATATGAGTTATACACGGATTTAATTCCTAAGGTAGATGTGAAGTATAGGGTAAGTTTTGAAGACAGGTTAAAAAATGTATTGAATTATGAGATTTTTGATTTTCTTGGAAGTGTATATGAGAAATATCTTCAGAAGAATTACAAGAAGGAATATGGTATATTTTATACAAGATTTGAGATAGTTGATTATATTGTTTCATTATCTGATTATGATAGTGAGAAGATTATAGATAAAACAGTTTTTGAACCATCATGTGGTTCTGGCAGATTTTTAACTGTAGCAATTAGAAAATATAAGAATGTTTTAAGGAATTATGTAAAAGATGATTTTGAATATGCATATAAACTTCTTTATGATGTTCAAAGTAATTTTTACGGTGTTGATCTGGATGAGATTTCGGTAAAAATAGCAAAAACTAATTTGTTTTTGCAATTAATTGATGAGATTGATATTCTTTACAAAGAAAAAGCTATAACAAAATTTAATCCAAAAATTATTTCACAAGATTTTTTTGATTATATTTTTTCAATTCAAAATATGAAATTTGACTATATATTCGGAAATCCACCATATGTTGTTGATACTGCTATAAAAAGAGATATATACAAAAAAATGAAAAATACTACAGAGAAAATAATAAAAGCGAAAATTGCTGATAGAGTATTAAATTCATATACTGCATTTACTGTTATTAGTGCATATCTTCTAAAAAATGATGGAATACTTGGTTTTATTATTCCACATAATATACTTTGTGATGAACAAAATGAAAGAGCAAGAAGATTTTTAGATAGTATTGGAAGTATAAAAAATATTACATTTTTCACTAATCCAAGCTATTATATTTTCCCCAAAATTCAACATGTAGTTATTGTATTTATATTTCAAAAGACAAAAAACTTACCAACACAAATAACATATGGCTATTCAAAAGAAAAAATTCTAAATGAAATAATCGCTTCCGCAAAAGAAAATATTACTTTGCTAGATACTATTTCTTTGTATGATAGAAAAAGCAATTTCTTATTCTACATTGCATTTCCATACAAAAAGAAAGAGAAGATTAAAGAAATTTACAATAATATCAAAAGATTTTACTATGATAGTAGCAATTATTTTAGATTTTCTGATTTTCTTTCTACACTTTCAAACGCAAAATATGTTGCAGTTGAATTTTCTACAAAAGAACTTTTCAATTATATTTGTGATAGAAATTGTAAAAATTCTATTCCTTGGTATAAAGGAGATGATATTATTCCATTTTATGGATTTCAAAAAAATCCATCAAAAATAAGAAATCGTGATGCTTATATTTGTTATGAAAATAATGGTAAAAATATGAAATTGCATTCAATTTTAAAAGAAGATAAAAAAGAATACATTGTTGCATTTAACAAAGTTTTTATAAGGTTTAATCATCCTAGAAATATACGTGGTGTAATCGTTGAAAGAAATGAAAAAAAGTTTGTAATGGGAGATACTATTTCATATATTTCTGTTGATAGTATTGAGGAAGCTAAAAAAATCGCAGTTTTAATATTTTCTATTCCATTTTCTTTTCTTTACAATATAACAAATACAAACAAAGGAATTACAAGGAAAATATTTTTAAGTTATCCAGTCCCGAGAAAATTGGAAATAAAAACTGAAATTTATGATAAACTTTCTAATATCATTTATCAATTTTACAATCTTTTTAATGTAGATATTACACACTATTTAAATGAATTTTGGTATGATTTGAAATCTAAATATACACCAGAATATTTCATTACCTGGGATATGCTCATAGAAAATAATGAGAAAATAACATTATCAGAATTCTTGAAACAAAATGATAATCTCAAAACTGAAGTATCAAAAAGAGTGTTTTCTATATTTCTTGAAAAAAATAATAAAGAAAAAGTAAAAGATGAAAAGATAATGCCTTACAACTTGCAATTGTTTTTAGATGAATATGAAAATAAAAAATCTTTGTTTGAAAGACTTCTTAAACAACTTAGAGAAACACTTTACGAGAATGATAGTATTATCTTCCAAAATTATCACTTTAAAAATTTAAATCTTGAAGATTTAAAGTTAGAAATTCTTAAATAACACATTAAAATTTCAATATGTTTGAAGCTAAAATTCATGATACAAGAAGCAATTTTCTTGAAAATACCTTAATAAATTTTCTATTTATACTCTTTTATTTAGATCTCCATTTGAAATATAATATAATTGTAAAGTGCTTCTTAAAATATAATATGATACATTGAAAAATTAAATTACATTTTCCATTTTATTTGTAAAAAAAAGCTTTAAAATTTAGTATGTTTTCACTACAAAAGAAAGTTGATTTTATTGTTTCTGAAAAGTTTAAATCTATGAAGAAAAAGAAAAGGGAAATTATTCTTATTTGTAGACTTTTTCTTCCTTTTTTTCGGATTCCATTATTTTATGTATGTAGTGATAAAAACAATTTTTATATTGCAGATGGACTTTCTTATTTTAATCATGGTTTGGAATTTAAAACTTTATTTTTTTCATTTTCTCGTGAAATTGGAAGAGATTATTACGTCTATAATACTTTTTTTATTTCATCAGATGTTTTTCTATATCATTTAACTTTTCATTTTCAAACGAGTTCTATTTTATTTGATTTTCCATTTAAAATATGATACATATTTTACCATCTTCTAAAATTCAGCCTTTTTTTATAAATGTTGAAGGTGAGAATAAACAAGTTTATCTTATTTTATATTTTCTTACTGGTTTCTTTGAACATATTTCTATAGAACCTTTATTTTTTATAAATGATTACTCAATTAGTTATTTACAAGAAAAAGCATATAAAGCAAAAATTTTTATATCTATAGAAAATTTCACAAAAACTCGCTATATGTTAAGAAGAACTTTAATTTATGCCATAAAATCACGTATTCTTATTTAAGAGACTATTTACCAATTCATCTATTGTTTCTTTTTGTTCTTCAATTTTTTCTATAATGTATCTCATTGTTGTTTGTGGATTTTTATGTCTTGCAAGTTTTACTGCTTCGGTAAAATTTCTTTTTCCTACTTTTGTTATGAAATTTGCTCTAAGTTCATGTGGGAATGTATTGAATTTTCTCTTTAGAAAATACCATAAAGCTTGTCTTGTCATTTTTATTACTTTTCCATCTTTATTTTCTACACTTTCTAAAAGTTCTTTTAACTTTTCATTTAGATGGAAGAAGTAATAATTACCACCTTTACCTTTTATTTTGAAAATGTTTTTCTCAAAATCAATATCATTCCATTCTAAATTTATAACTTCAGAAACTCTTAGTCCATAACCAAGCATAAGAATTATTGCAATCATTTTTTCATTATCATTTATTGTTTCTTTGTTTATTTCTATTTCTTTGTATTTTCTTCTATTATCATCCATTTTTATTTTTGGAAGTTCTATGTTTATGTTTATATTGTTTGCTTTTAAAAATTTTTTTAGTGCAGATAATTTTACTATTCTTGTTGCTGGTTTGTATTTTGCAAGTGAAAAGATAAATTTTCTAATATCATCTTCATTGATTTCACTTTTACTAAGAAGTTCTTTTATACTGTTTTCATATGTTTGAATTGTTCCTTCACTTTTTCCTTCTATCTTAAGATAGTTTACTAAGTTATCCCTTCCCATGTTAGAGATAAAGGATCTATATCTTTTCCAGTAATAGGTGCAAATACAGAAAAATGTAAATGTGGTCCTGTAGCAAGTCCTGTGCGACCAACTCTTCCAATAACTTCTCCTTTTTTAACTCTTTGTCCTTGTCTAACTTCAACTTTTGATAAATGTGCAAATCCAAATACAAAACCTTCATCATTTCTTATTCTTACTGCATTTCCATTTAATTCATCAGACCATACTCTTACTACTACGCCATCATCTGGTGAATAAATTGGAGTTCCTTCATTAGCTCCAATATCTACTCCATTATGATGTTTTATTTCTCCTGTTATAGGATGTATTCTTGGTCCATACTTAGATGTTATTTTACCATCTTTTATAGGAAATAAAAATTTTCTTCTTTGACTTCTTTTTGCAATTTCTGTAGATATTACTCGTTTTTCATCCAAAATAAAATAAATAGCAATTCCAGATAAACTTATCCCTGTAAGTGCAGTAATAAGATATGCAGTTATATTATTCTTTGTCATTTTTAAATCTTGAGACAATATCAGCAAGTCCTTCAGTCCCAACATAAAACATCGTCAAATATAACCATGTCTCCTCAGATATTACTCTCAAAAATAAAAGTATAGTTCCAATTACCCAAATAAGAAATTTTCTGCTTGTAAACTTGAGAATTACTCTCTCTATCATGTCTCTAAAATTTTAAAGTTTATTTTTTTTATAAAAATTTTATAATCCTTATAAATTGACAAAAAATAAATATTAATTATTGATATTTAACAACTTTTTTATTTTTGTTGATTTTATATATGTTTTTTGATAAAAAGTATTATAAGTTATTGATAATCAATAGACTTGACAATTGGAAAATTTGTGCTTTAAACTTTTCGGTATCACAAAAGGGAAAAAGGGAAAAAAGGAAAGATAAGCAAGAGGAGGTGGAACATGATCATAGTTGATACCACTAAAAGAAAAATATTATCTATGAGAGTGGCGAGGAATGGGAAACTTCTTGTGGAGATTACGGACAATTCATCTTCATCCAACGATAATACTAATAATAGGATCCTGTTTTTTCTTCTTCTTCCTGAAACTATATTTTTGAAAAAACTCATAGAAACTTACATGAAAAATTCCAAAAAGATGAAAAAGAATGTTAATATTCAAATAACCAGTTATAATGGATATTCTTTGTTTATTTCTTTCATGTCTTCTAATGGAAAAACTAATTTTGCTATTGTAATAAAAGATAAAAATGATAACAATATTGTTTTCTTAATTTCAACTATCAATGTTATCAGAATGCATGCTTATGCAGAAGCATGCATAATACACGCATCAAATTTTTATTCATCTCCTTCTAATTATAAGTCTAATATTGAAGTTAAGCAGGAAGAAAAACAGAGCGATTTACTTGAGGATGATGACATACCTTTTTAATTTAAAAGGAGGTGAAATATGAAAAGGTTTGAAGTTTTTGAAAATGAAAAGAAAATCCTTTTATATCTAGCACAAAACAGAGAAATCTTGAAGTTTCTTGTGGGTATTGATTTCTCCGATGTTCTAACTCCAGATGGGAATTTTTTACTAAAAAAATTACTTTATGAGGATGAAGACATTAAAGAATTTCTCAATGGTGATATTTTTAATACTATTTCTTTTGATGAATTTAGGAACTATTTTAAAAAGTTAGTTAAAAGTTCATTTTATAGAACCATAGTAAAACAATATAAAGAAAACAATCTCAGGGACTTTGAAAAAATAGTTTTCAGATATTTATTTCTCTATAAAATTTTTGATAGAATTGGAGTATCAATTTATTTTGAAGAAAAACTTGATAGTGAGCATTATAATATTGTATATTACACAAAAGAAATAGAAGAAAAAAATCTTCAAACTATTCAGAAATATCCTACTGTTTTTTCATTAGAAGATCTAATTCTTTATATAATTTTTTATAAAATTCCAAACAAAAATAATATTCTTGTAATTTTAGATAGAACAACTATAGAAGATACAAGTAAGATAGTTTCTATTTTTCCTGAAGTGAAATTTTACTATCTTTGAAAAAGGAGGTTAGTTATGGATATGGATGTAAAAAAGATAGTAAGTATAAATAAAGTGGATAATTTTCTTGAAAGATATAGTGCAAATTCTATTCTGGCACGAGCAAAGCCAGGAGAAATGCTACCAGTGAGAATTGGATATATCCGACTATACTATGGTTCGATTTCTACATGGGGAGGTTATCCTGGTAGTGGTAAAACCTCATTAATACTATCAATTCTAACTTCCATTGGACAACCTTTTTTATATTTTTCTCTGGAACTCCAAGATATAGAAATAGTTCGTAGGATTATTTCAATGAAATTGAAAATTCCTTTCTTAGAAATTATGACTATGGAAACTGAAAAAATTATGGAACTGCTAAAAGAGAAAAACGAATTTATCAATTTATTGAATAAATTTTACATATCAAACACTATCAATTTTAATGAAATTATTGATACAATAAGAATAGCAGTGAATAACGGAGTAAGACTTTTTGCAATAGATTATGCACAGCTCATTACATCAGATGGAAGCATGTCAGCAGAAGATCCATCACTTTTGTATTCTATAATGTCAACCCTGCTAAATATAGCAGTTTCTCAGAATATACACATATTTATTGTCTCGCAACTACGAAAAAATGACACTATGAAAAAAAATGCCGATATTAATGCTTTTTTTGGATCTGCTTCTCTTACACAATTGTCATCAGTAGCGGTAATACTTAGAAAGGATGATCAAATAGGAGATATTATTCATCTTCAGGTTCTAAAAAACAGATATGGTCCTACCACTTCCAAAGATCTTGGCAATTCTATTCCTATTAGATTTTATCCAGAAATTCTTTCCTTTGAATTCAACATTTTAGAAAATACTGATGAAGGTGAAGGTTTTGATATTGATTTTTGATATTGATATTGATATTTTAGGGAGGTGAAAATGGAGATGAAGATTGATAAGTTTATTAATTTTGTTTTTGCTGAGCAGTTTAAAATAAAAAGAAAAGAAGTCTTTATTGACATAAGAACAAGGAAGTTAGGCAAAAAAGAATTTTTTGAAAGAAAACTATTTCCAGTCTCTAAACTTGAGGACATATATCACATATTCTACAAGCAAGCGTATATTTCAGATGTATACTATGGAGTTCACTTTCGTTATTCTGAAAGAGAATATATAGAGGAAAGCGATATCGTATATGTTGATGTAGATGGGTCAATAGACCAGGAATTCTTTAACAAAACAAAAATAATTCCTACTATAGTTCAGACGAGTAATTCAGGATTTCATCTGTATTTTAAATTGGAAAATCCTGTTTCAAAAGCAGATTGGCTTATAATTTCCAAAATAGTTGCGAATTACATTGAAATTTACCTTGCTTCTGGAAAAATTGACTATCAAGTTTCTTCGGATTTTGCAAGAATACTACGAATTCCTAATACTCTGAATAGTAAGAAAAATTTCTTTCAGGTAAAAATACTAAACATTTCTGAGAATAGAATAAATCCTTTCAAAGTTTTAGGATTTGCTAAAAATTACTCAGGTGAAATTGAAAATCTTGATGAATTTCTCCATTTGCTAACAAAATCTCTTGATGGTTCATATACAAAAGGAAACAGAAATAATATAGTTTTTGGACTTTCAGGTCTATTGAAAAAGAAAAAAATAAAATTTGACATAGCAAAGGAGGTAATAAACTATATTACAGATTATTTTCATGATGAAGAGAAAAATTCCAGGTTGCGTGTTCTATACAGAACATATTACGAAGTTCAAAATGTAAAAGCGTTTTCAATTCTGAAAGAGTATATAAAAGATTTTAGTTTTTTGGACTTACTTGAAAGGAATTATTCAGAAGAGATAAATTTAGGAGAAATTAAAATAATTAATGACTTGACGAGACGAAGATTATTACTCGTTAGAAGAAAATCTTTAATAACACTTGCATATTTCTGCATAGTAGAGTTTACACCAATAAGAGAATTCTTTGTAAGAATGAAAATAGTAGACATTTTTAAAAAGGTAAGACAATTTGAAAATACAATTTTTTACATATCGGATTTTCTATATAATTCTCATCTTTTAAACGAGAACTTCTATAAGACCTTTTTAGAAATTATGAAAAGACTTTGTTTTTATCATAAAAACTTAAATAAAAAGGAGGTGATAGTATGATAAGAAAATATGGAAGATATAAGATAAGCATCGTTGCTTCATTTCTTGATAAAAGAATGCATAAGCTCTTTTCAATTTTGGAATATAATCATACTCTTTGCTTTGGAGTCAGAGATTTAGGTAATATAATCAATCTCAATGATAGTATAAGTCTCGTCCTTTCAAGACTAAGAGCAGAAGGTTATGCCGATTATTTTCGTTATAAAAAAAGAAAAGTCTACTATCTTACGAATAAGGGAATTGATGTTTATAAAAGATACTCAGAAGTTTTCAATTTATTTAACAAGGAGATAAGCTATGAGTGAAATTAGAAAGTATGAAAAGTCATCTCTAAGTAAAGAAATTGTCAAAAAATATATAATGCCTGATGCTACAGATGAGGAATTATTTCTCTTTCTACAAAAATGTAGGTTATATAATCTAAATCCATTTAAGGGAGAGATTTATGCTGTCCCATATAGAACTGAGAATGGTGTAAAGTATAACATAGTAATTTCATACCAGGTTTTTCTTAAACGTGCATTTTCTAATCCAAATTTTGCTGGATTTCAGAGTGGTATAATAGTTTTAAACCAAAAAGGAGAAATTGAGACAAGGGAGGGAACATTTATGTTATCTGAGGAGAAACTTCTTGGTGGTTGGTGCAAAGTCTATAGAAGAGACTGGACACAACCGTATTACGTAGCAGTCAATATTGAAGATTATCAAAAAGATACAAAAATTTGGAAGAGTTTAAGAGCATTTATGATTATGAAGGTAGCAATTGCTACTGCTTTCAGGATGACATTTCCTGAGGAATTACAAGGTTTATACATTGAAGAAGAAATACAAGAAGGTAATCAAGAAAGAAACAAGATAATAAAAGAAATTGTAAGTTTTGTAAAAAACAATAATTTGATAGAAAAAGCTAAAGAATTCATAAAGTCAACAGGTAAAAATGAATTAAAAGAATTAACATACAATGAAATGTTAAAGTTATATGAATATTTAAAAAAGGAGGCTAAATCATGATACTAAATTACAATGAAAAGTTTCTAAAAGAGATAAAATTAAAAACTTTACTTGATATTTTCTTTTGGTCGGAGTTAAGACAAAAGTATGACATAGATATTTTTGATTTTTACAGTTTTTTTATTACTCCATTTCACAAAAGTATAGATACTGAAAATAGTATCACAACAAAAATTCTTGCCAATATCCCTAACCAGATTGTAGTTTTCAACTTCTTAGCAGAGCGTAATGCTCTGCTTCTAAGCATAAAAGCAATTACAAAACAAAATGGGAGAATAAAATTGAAAAACACATTTATTGAACCGTTAAATAATTTCAGCAAACTTGGAGTTTCAATTGCAGTATTAATGTATGTAAGCAATTCAAAAAACTTTTTTTATCTTGATACTCCAATAAATATCATACAAAACTCAAATATTGTATATGACAAAAAGAAAAAAATAAAATTTTATGAATTAAATCCTGAAAATATTCTTAAAATGGAAGAATTTTTAGAAATAAATTATGGTATAGAAAGTAATTTAACTTCAAAAATTATACAAAATCTAATCACAGAAATTGAAAAAAATAATTATTTTGAAATTCTCAAAGCTAATAAGAGCTAAAAAGCTTTGTATTTTTTTAAAAAAAGGGGTGATTAACACCCCTTAAACTTTCTCTTTGTGTATATAAATTCTTATCTTTTGAGTCGTGCTCCTTGTGTTTATAACTTTTATAAAATTCAAAAATTCGTTTAGTTTTTCAAATTCTTCATCAGTGAGGGAAAAAATTACTCTTGCTTTTTCAGCTATTTTGGAAGAAGAAGATGAAGAGGTTAGACTTAGAATTTCACGAATTTCGTCATCTGTTAGCCCTTTTGCTCTTAGTTTTTCTATTATCTTCATAGTTTCACCTTTCATGTTTTTTACCTCCTTTTTTTGTTTTTTTCATTTCACCTATTTATTTTTTATATTTTTCAACTATATAGCTACATTAATAGCTTTTTAGCTACTATAAAGCTTTTTGTATCATATGTTTTTAAAAATGATTACTTAATT
>JANXCA010000050.1 GCA_025060535.1 Endomicrobiia bacterium
AGAAATTTTGAATAAAGAAGTTAAGGAAGAAAAACCTATGTTTGAGGAATTAGTCATTACTTCACCTATGGTAGGTAAATTTTTACTTTCAGTTTCTCAAGATCATCCTCCGTTTGTTATGGAAGGTACTTATATAAAGCAGGGACAAAAAGTTGCTGTAATAGAGACAATGAAAATTTTGAGAGATGTATTATCTCCTAGGGATGGAGTTGTCAAAAAAATATTAGTAAAAGATGGAGAATTTGTGGAATATGGGATGCCTCTTATAGTCTTAGAAGTAAAAACAGGAGAATAAGTCTATGATTAAGAAGCTACTTATTGCAAATAGAGGAGAGATTGCTGTAAGAGTGATTCGTGCAGCAAAAGAGTTAGGTATAAAGACAGTAGCTATTTATTCAGAAGTTGATAAAGATTGCTTGCATACTATTTTAGCTGATGAGAAAATATGCATAGGTCCTGGGCCAGCTACTGAAAGTTATCTTTCTATACCTAATATTATTTCAGCTTGTGAAGCTACAGGAGCAGATGCAATTCATCCTGGTTATGGATTTTTATCTGAGAATACATACTTTGCGGAGGTATGTGAGGCATGTAATATTACATTTGTTGGACCTTCTAAAGAAAGCATTGAAAAGATGGGAGATAAAATTGAAGCTAAAAGAATAGCTAAAAAAGCAGGTGTCCCTGTAGTACCTGGAATAGAAGAAGAGATAAAAGATCCAGATGACCCTGAACTAATAAAAGAAGTTAAAAAAATTGGTTTTCCTGTTATAATAAAAGCAGCTTTGGGTGGTGGTGGAAAAGGAATGAGAATAGTTAATTCTGAAGAGTCACTAAAGATTGCCTTGCTTACTGCTATGGAAGAGTCAAAAAAAGCATTTGGTTCAGATAAAGTGTATATAGAAAAATATATAGAAGAACCCAAACATATTGAGATACAAATCTTAGCAGACAAAAAAGGCAACATTGTGTACTTTCCAGAGAGAGACTGTTCGATTCAGAGAAGACATCAAAAGTTAATAGAAGAAAGTCCTTGTCCTATGATAGATGAAAAATTAAGAAAAAAAATAGGAAGAGCAGCTGCAAAATTAGCTGAAGAAATAAATTATTATTCTGCTGGCACTGTAGAGTTTATAATGGACAAAAAGGGTAATTTTTATTTTATGGAGATGAATACAAGAATTCAAGTGGAACATCCTGTTACGGAGTTAGTTTCTGTTGTGAAAGGAAAAAGAGGTTTGGATTTAGTAAAAGAACAGATTCTTATAGCATCTGGGGAGAAAATAAAATTTAGTTCGGAAGATATAGCAATAGGAGGACATTCTATCGAATGTAGGATTAACGCAGAAGATCCAGATAAAGATTTTTTACCTTCTCCCGGCAAGATTGAGAATTTAATTTTGCCTGGTGGTAATGGAGTAAGAATAGACACACATATTTATTCTGGCTACACCATTCCTACATTTTATGATTCCTTAATTGCTAAGTTGATAGTAATAGGCTCTAATAGACAAGAAGCAATTAGAAAGATGTTAAGAGCCTTAGATGAGTTTAAAATATCAGGAATAAAAACAACAATACCATTTCACAAAAAAGTCCTTCAGACACAAGCATTTATGGAAGGTGATGTTTATACTAATTTTTTACAAAAGTATATTTATGAACAAATATAATTTTTAGCTTTATCTCTTTTTCTCAATCCACGCATTTTATAGAATCAAACATATGATAATTATACCAGCTGTAGATCTACATAAAGGGAAATGTGTTAGATTAACACAAGGAAAGTTAGATAAAGAAACGATATATTCTAATGATCCTGTGTTTGTAGCTAAATTATGGCAGAGTAAAGGTGCTAAACTTCTTCATCTTATAGACTTAGATGGTGCATATACTGGTTGTGTTCAACATTGGGATATAATAGAAGCGATAAGAAAAAGTTTAACAATACCTATAGAGTTTGGAGGTGGGGTAAGGAGTGTTAAAGTTGTAGATAAACTACACAAAATAGGCATTGATAAAATCATAATAAGCACAATTCTTTTTTCTAAACCTGAAGAAGCAAAAAAAATAATAAACAAATATAAAGAAAAAATAATTATAGCTGTAGATTTATATGAAGAAAATAAAATAGGAATAGGTGGATGGAAAGAGCAAGTGCCTTTAGATTTAGAGGAATTTTTAAACAAGATATCTTCATTAGGAATTAAAGAAATTATAGTTACAGATATTCAGAAAGAAGGAATGCTTGAAGGTGTAGACATAAGTAAAATAGAAAAATTAATAGAAAAAACTTCAAAATTTGACTTAAAAGTAATTATTTCTGGAGGAGTTACTACTATAGAGGATATTAAAAATATAAAAAAGTTTGAAAAGGATGGAGTGGTAGGAATAATAATAGGTAAAGGTTTATACTCAGAGAAAATTTCTTTTGAAGAAGCTTTGAAAGTAGTACAGTTATGAAGAAAAAAAATCAAAGTGAGATTTTTAAGTTGATAAAATTTGATTCTAATGGTTTGATTCCTGCAATAATTCAGGATTATAAGACTGATAAAGTTTTAATGCTTGCTTATATGAATGAAGAAGCTCTGAAACTAACTCTTTCTACAAAAAGAACACACTTTTTTAGTAGAAGCAGACAGAAGATATGGATGAAAGGTGAAGAATCTGGTCATATTCAAGAAGTAAAAGATATATATATCGACTGTGACAATGACACTATTTTAATAAAAGTAAGACAGGTAGGTTCAGCAAGTTGTCATAGTGGCTATGAAAGTTGCTTTTATAGGAAATTGGATAAAAACTTTAATATAAAGGTGGTTGGTAAGAAAATTTTTGATCCAGAAAAAGTTTATAAAAAATGATAGATTTAGCCTTATTTAAAAAAATCGTAAAAAAAAACATTTCTTATGGTAAAAATTTAGTATTTCCATTATCAAAAGAACTTACAATAGATACAGAAACACCAATTTCTTTATTTTTAAAATTAACTTCTAATCAAAAATTTGCCTATCTATTAGAAAGTGCAGAAACGAATTTAAGGTGGGGAAGATATTCTTTTATATCTTTTTCTCCATATGTTATTTTTAGTTCTAAACTTAATGAAATAAAAATTTTTAATAATAAATGGAGCTATTTTAAAGGAGATCCTTTTGAGAAAATAAGACAGCTACTTAAAGAATTTTATTTGCCTTCAGATGTATTTTATAAAAATGACATTCCCAGATTCATAGGAGGGTTTGTAGGATATATAGGATATGAAAATATTCACATAATTGAGCCCAAAGTAGAAAAACCTTTAAAAGATGATTTTCAAAAAATTCCAGATATTTATTTAACTTTTAACAAATTTGTTTTGATTATTGATCATTATCTTAACAAATTACAGATAGTTAATTTGGTATTAGTAGATAAGAATTCAGACTTAGAAGAAATGTATTTTTTAGCAAAAGAAGAGATTGAGAGTATTGAAAAGACGATAAGGACAACTATTTCTTTACCAAAAGATATTAATTTTTCTTACTATAATAATTTTAATTTTGATATTAAAGAATATGATTTTAATATATCAAAAAAAGAATTCATAAATATGGTAAATAATGCAAAGAGATACATATATAATGGTGATATAATACAGGTAGTAATTTCTAGAAGGATATTTAAATTTACCAATGCAGACCCTTTTGATATATATAGAAGTTTAAGGATGATAAATCCTTCTGCTTATATGTTTTATTTAAAATTTGATAATGTGATTCTTATAGGTTCTTCTCCAGAGATTCTTATTAGGAAGGAACTGGATACAGTAGAGACTCGTCCTATAGCTGGGACTCGCCCCAGAGGTAGAACGGAAGAAGAAGATATTTTTTATGAAAAAGAACTTATAAATTCACAGAAAGAAAATGCAGAACATATAATGCTGGTTGATCTTGCAAGAAATGATATAGGAAGGATTTCTAAATATAAAAGTATTTCTTTACCTCATTTTAAAATAATAGAAAAATTCTCCCATGTGATGCACATTGTTTCTACAGTAAAAGGTGTTGTAAGAGATGGTTTAGATTCTATAGATGTGTTAAAAGCGTGTTTTCCTGCAGGGACTGTCTCTGGAGCTCCTAAAGTTAGAGCTATGCAGATAATTTCAGAACTTGAAGGTGAAACGAGGGGACCTTATGCTGGTGCTGTAGGGTATTTTAGTTTGACAGGTGATATGGATATGGCTATTACGATAAGAACTATTGTGTATTTAGATAGAAAAGTTTATATTCAAACAGGAGCTGGTATAGTTGCAGATTCAGTTGCTTATAAAGAATATCAAGAAACACTTAATAAAGCAAAGGCTTTAATTTTAGCGGTAAAGATTGCAGAGGGAAGGTAAGGTGTTTGTATGATTCTTATAATTGATAACTATGATTCATTTACTTATAATTTAGTGCAATATATAGGTGAAATTTGTATAGTAAATAAAGAGCTATTTCAAGATATAAAAGTTTTTAGAAATGATAAAATAACTATATCTAAAATTAAAAAAATGAGACCTAACTACATTATAATTTCACCTGGTCCTTGTAGTCCTAAACAAGCAGGAATTTCAGTAGATGTGATTAGGAATTTCTATAATAAAATTCCTATTTTGGGAGTATGTTTAGGTCATCAGTGTATAGTTGAGGCATTTGGTGGTAAAGTGATAAAATCAAAAGAGGTATTTCATGGGAAAACATCATATATCTACCACGATGAAAAAACGATATATAAGAACCTTAAAAACCCTTTTTTAGCAACAAGATATCATTCCTTAATAGCGGATAAAAATTCTTTACCTAAAGAGTTAGAAATAGCAAGTTGGACAAAGGATGGTGTTGTAATGGGTGTGAGGTTGAAAGATAGTAAGTATATAGTTGAGGGTGTTCAATTCCATCCAGAGTCAATTTTGACTGAGGTAGGTAAAGATATACTTTTGAATTTTTTAAAATTGAAAGGAGGAAAAAAATAAAGTGGAAAAAATAATAACACAAGCGATAATAGATAGTTATTTAAAAGAATTATTAGATAATGTAGAAACAGATGTAATAATTTGTGGAGCAGGTCCAAGTGGGTTGTTGTGTGGTTATTATTTAGCGAAAGAAAAAATAAAAGTTACAATTTTTGAAAGACATCTTAAAGTAGGTGGTGGGATGCCTGGTGGTGGAATTATGTTTAACAAAATAGCATTTCAAAAAGAAGTTTTATCCATTCTTGATGAGATAGGAATTTCTTATACACATTATAAAGATGATATATATGTGGCAGATAGTATAGAAACAATTTCCTGTCTTACATATAAGACAGTTAAGTCAGGAGTAAAGATTTTTAATTTATTTAGTGTTGAAGATGTAGTAGTAAGAGAAAACAGAGTATGTGGAGTTGTTATAAATTGGACAGCAGTTCAGCAGTCATCTTTGCATGTCGATCCTATAGCTATAATATCTAAATATGTTGTAGATGCTACAGGACATGATTGTGAAGTTGCAAAGATTGTAGAGAAGAAATTAGGCTGGATAAAAGTAAAAGGTGAACAACCTATGTGGGCTCAAAGAGGTGAGGAGGCATTATTAGAAAACACAAAAGAAGTTTGTCCTGGTTTAGTCGTTTGTGGTATGGCAGCAAATGCATTTTTTGGTTCTTATAGAATGGGTGCTATTTTTGGAGGTATGTTTTTATCTGGCAAAAAAGCGGCAGAACTTATTAAATCAAAAATAAAATAAAATTTCTCGTCTTTGATAATTTAAAATAAATAATACTTTTCATTATTGAGTTATATATGGCTACTCTATTAGAAAAATTAATTTTTTATATTTCCAAAACCCAAACTGAATTTGTTATTTTTGAAACTCAGAAAATAGATGAAGAGAATTTTAATACCTATATTTTTTATTCTCCATTTAAAAAATTAATTTTAAAAAATCCTTACGAGGTAAAAGATTTCTTTAAAAAAATAGAAAAGTATCTAAATAAAGGCTTCTATTTAGCTGGTTTTTTTTCTTATGAACTTGGATATTTTTTAGATTATAAAAGAGATGATGATTTGTCTTATTTAGAATATAGTTTCCCTTTAGGATTTTTTTATGTTTTTAGTAAACCAGTTATTTTTAATCATAAAGAAAATAAAATAATATCAAATGATAATTTTGATAATTTGATTTCTAAATTAAATTTAGACAGAAAATTTTATAAAGATAGTTATAAAATCAAAAATATAAGATTAAATATTACTGAAGAAGAGTATATTTCCAAAATAAACAAAATTAAAGAGTATATTTATAATGGCGATACATATCAGATAAATTATACTATTAAAACAAAATTTAAAATTTTAGGATCAAAAATTGGTTTTTATAATTCACTAAAGCAACTACAGAAAACATCTTATTCAGCTTTTATTAAAACACCAGATTTTTGCATTATTTCTTTCTCCCCTGAGTTATTTTTTAGAAAAAACAAAGATCTGATATATGTTAAACCGATGAAAGGCACAATCAGCAGGGGTAAAACATTATTAGAGGATGAAAAACAAAAAAATACACTAAAAAATAGTATAAAAGATAAAGCTGAAAATATAATGATTGTTGACTTATTAAGAAATGATTTAGGAAAAATTTCTCCATATGGTAATGTTAAAGTTGATAAGCTTTTTGAAATAGAAAAATATGAGACACTTTTTCAGATGACCTCTACTATTAAATCCAAACTTAAAAGAAATATTAGTTTTTATGAGCTTTTTAAAGCTTTATTTCCTTCTGGTTCTGTTACAGGAGCTCCAAAGATTAGATCTATGCAAATTATAAAAGAATTGGAAAAAGAAGAAAGGAAGGTTTATACCGGAGCTATCGGTTTTATTACTCCTGAAAAAGATGCTGTATTTAATGTTGCTATAAGGACTGTGTTAGTTTATAATAATGGAGAAGCTGAGATGGGAATTGGGAGTGGTATAGTAGCAGATTCTCAACCCAAAAAAGAATTTGAAGAATGTAAGTTAAAAGCACACTTTATATTTAAGAAAGCCACAAATTTTTTCTTACTTGAAACAATTCTTTATTCTCCTTATATTATTGAAGTTGAAAGATATGATGATTTTGTTTTAAAAATTAATCATACAAAATTTGAAAATGGTTTTTTTCTGCTTAGCTTTCATCTTAAAAGGTTAGAAGATTCTGCTGATTATTTTGGATTTAGGTTTAGTAGAGATGAAATATTAGGTCTTCTTAAGGAACTTAAGAATAATTTAAAAGATAGATATTATAAAATAAGACTACTCTTATCAAAAGATGGTAGAGTTATTATTCAAAAACAAGAAATTCCTAATTTTGATTTTTGTTCAAAAAAGATATCTTTAATAAAGTTATCTAATATAGTTCTTAATCAAGATGATGTATTTTTATATCATAAAACTACAAATCGTAGAATTTATAGTAGAGAGTATAACAAATATAATAAACTAGGATATTTTGATGTTTTATTTACAAATGAAAAAAAAGAAATCACAGAAACAACACGCTGTAATATCTTTATAAAAATTAATAATCAGGTTTATACTCCTCCAATAGAAAGTGGCCTTTTGGCTGGTACATTTAGAAAACTTTTGTTAGATTATAACTATATAATTCAAAAAAAGATATATCTTCAGGATATTTTAAAAGCTCAAAAAATTTACATAACGAATTCTGTTATAGGTATAAGAGAGGCGAAATTAGAAACTTAGTAGTTGATTTTAGTGCAAATTTTATATATATAATCTCAAATTCAACTATTTATATAAAAGGAGATTTTCTATGTGTTCAGTTGATTATTCAAAGACTGTGAATCTTCCGAAAACAAATTTTCCAATGAAAGCAAATCTTTCTCAAAGAGAACCTGCTTTTATAAAATTTTGGCAGGAAAATAGGATTTATCAAAAAATTTTAGAAAAAAATAAAGAAAGCAAAAAGGTTTTTATTCTACATGATGGACCTCCATATGCTAATGGACACATTCATATAGGTCATGCTTTAAATAAAATATTAAAAGACATTGTTGTTAAATATAAAGCACTGACTGGCCATTATACCCCATTTATTCCTGGTTGGGACTGTCATGGCTTACCTATTGAGTATCAGCTATTTAAAGAATTAAAAATAACTAAAGAACAAATTTCTCAAATTGAATTTAGAAAAAAAGCAAAAGAATACGCACAGAAATACGTTGAAATTCAAAAGGAGGAATTTATAAGACTAGGTGTATTTGCAAATTGGCAAAATCCCTACTTGACTATGTCTAAAGAATATGAAGCAGAAATTATAGATTCTTTAATGAAGCTTGTAGAGGAAGGATATCTAACAAAAAGAAAAAAACCTGTATATTGGTGTATACATTGTGAAACTTCATTGGCAGAAGCAGAAGTAGAATATGAAGATAAAATTTCAGACTCTATATATGTTAAATTTCCCGTATTTAGATCCTCAGTTTTAGATAGATTTCAAAATTTATCTATTCTTATTTGGACTACAACTCCATGGACTTTACCTTCAAATTTAGCCTTAGCTATAAGACCGGATGAAAAATATGTGATCATAAGACATAAAGATGAATACTACTTAATAATGAAGAAAAGGTTAGAAGAGATTGAAAATACATTAGATGTAAAATTAGAAACAATAGAAGAATTATATGGTTATGAAATAGCAAAAGAAAAATTTTCTGAAACTACTGTGTGTAAACATCCATTTTTAGATAGATTTTCCTACTGTATCCCATATGAAAATGTTTCCACTGAAGAAGGCACAGGTGTTATCCATATTGCTCCAGGACATGGTGATGAAGATTATCTTTTAGGAATAAAATTTAATTTAGATATTTACTCACCAGTAGACTCTAAAGGTAAATTCGAGGATAAAAAAATTATTGATGAAATTCCTTCCTTATATAATAAAAATGTTTTTGAAGCAAATTCTATAATAATAAAACACCTTGAAGATGTAAATATGCTGGTACATTCTTCAAAAATTAAACATTCATATCCTCATTGTTGGAGGTGTAAAAATCCGGTTATATTTAGAGCTACAGAACAGTGGTTTTTGTTAATAGATCATAAAAATCTAAGACAAAGGTTACTTGAAAATGTTAAAAAAGTAAAATGGATTCCTGAGTTTGGAGAAAATAGGATTTCTTCTATGTTAGAAGTAAGACCCGATTGGTGTTTGTCTAGACAGAGATACTGGGGAGTACCTATACCTGCTTTATATTGTAAAAATTGTAAAGAAGTGTATATAACTTTAGAAATTCTTAAAAAAGTAAAAGAAATTTTTCAAAAAGAAGGTTCAGATAGTTGGTTTATAAGAGATATAAAAGATTTTTTACCTAAGGATTTTAAATGTAGATGTGGGAGTCAAGAATTTACAAAAGAAACAGATATTTTAGATGTATGGTATGACTCTTCTGTTTCTTATAGAGTTCTCAACAAGTTAGAACTAAAAAATTTAAAAGAAGTAATGTATTTAGAAGGTTCTGACCAACACAGAGGGTGGTTTCAAGTTTCCCTTATTACCTCTACAGCTACTCAAAATAAAGCTCCATATGATATAGTACTTACTCATGGTTTCGTAGTTGATGGTGAAGGTAGAAAGATGTCAAAGTCATTAGGGAATGTTGTTTCACCTCAAGACGTTATAAAACATCACGGAGCAGAGATTTTGAGATTGTGGAGTGCTTCTTCAGATTATTCTTTAGATGTGAGGATTTCAGAAGAAATCCTTCAACGGCTTATTGAGACATATAGAAAAATAAGAAATACAATAAGATATATACTAGGAAATCTTTATGATTTTAAGGTTAGCTATAAAGAGTATCAGTTAGATTTTTTAGATAAATACATACTTTCAAAATTATCAGGAGTTGTAGAGGAATTAGTAGTTGCTTATGATGAGTTTAAATTTTATAAAGTTGTTAATTTAATAAATAATTTTTTTATTAAAGATCTTTCAAATTTTTATTTTGATGTATTAAAAGACAAATTTTATACTTACAAAAGAACTTCCCCCGAACGGACTGCATCTCAATTTGTATTATATAAAATTTTTACAACATTACTTCCTTTTCTTTCTCCTATTTTAAGTTTTACCTCAGAAGAAGCATGGCAAGAAGCAAGAAATAACAACTTGGTAGAAGAAGAAAGTGTTTTTCTTTGTGAAATTGATTCTGTTTTGAAAGATATCTCAAAATATAGAGATATAGAACTTGAAAAAGAAGTTGAAAGAATTTTAGAAATAAGGGAAAAAATTAACCTTAAAATAGAGGAATTAAGAAAAAGTAGTATTATTGGAAGTTCGCTTGAAGCTAAGGTAATTTTGAAAGTTAATCCTAACAAAGAATATAAACAAGTAGTGGATAAGTATTCAAATAAATTCTCTTCAGTTTTTATAGTTTCTAAGGTTATTGTAGAGTATCCTTTAGATATGAAAGAATCAATAGAAGTAGAAGTAGAAAAATTTGATGGAATAAAATGTCCTAGATGTTGGATATATTATGATGTTTTAACGGAATATGGTGTATGTGAAAAATGTAAAGAAGCATTGATAGAGTTGGGTGTTATATGAAATTTAATTTAAAAGATAGCAAATGGTTTTTTCTTTTTTTATTTTTAGTTGGATTAGATCAATACACAAAATTTCTAATAAGAGTTAATTTTAGACTTTATCAAACCAAACAAATTTTACCGTTTTTAGCTTTGACATATACCACGAATACAGGGATTGTTTTTGGGTGGTTTTCGGGTGCTAATATAGCTTTTATAGTAATAGTTATTTTAGTTTTGATGTTAGTATTACTATCTGCAAAAAGCATTATTTCTGAGATTGGATCTTTAGGAAAGTTTGTAGTATGTTTGATTATAAGTGGTGGGGTTGGAAATTTAATAGATAGGATTTTTTTAGGAGAGGTTATTGACTTTATAGATCTGCAGTGGAA
>JANXCA010000051.1 GCA_025060535.1 Endomicrobiia bacterium
AACCTATGGTTGAAATTGGTGGAAAGCCTATTCTTTGGCACATTATGAAGATTTATTCAGCCTTTGGTTTTAATGATTTTATTATTTGTCTCGGATATAAGGGATACATAATAAAGGAATATTTTGCTAATTATTTTTTACACCTAAGTGATGTCACTATAGATTTAAAAGAGAATCGTATTGAATATCATTTATCAGATTGTGAACCATGGAGAGTAACCCTCGTAGATACTGGAATTTTAACTGAGACGGGAGGAAGAGTTAAAAGGGTTGCTAAGTACATAGGGGCTCAAACTTTTATGTTGACCTATGGAGATTGCATAGGAAATGTAAATATTAAAGAACTTCTCAATTTTCACAGAACTCGAGGGAGACTTTTAACTTTTACTGCTGTTAAATTTCCTTGTGAGTATGGAATTTTAGAACTTTCTGAGACGGAGGAGGTTGAAATTACAGATCCTCCTCAAAAGAAGGAAAATTGGATTTGTGGGGGCTTTTTTGTAGTGGAGCCTGAGGTTTTAGAACGCCTTGAAGGAGATGACACAGATTGGGACTCAATTTTAGCGGAATTGATAAAAGAGCAAAAGGTGGCAGTCTATAAACACTATGGATTTTGGTATGGAGTTAACACCTTTAAAGATGTGGAATATCTTGAAAAATTATGGAATAAGGGAAAATTTCTGTGGTTGTAAGAAATAGGGTTTTATCAGAAGCAGAATTTAAAATTTTATTAAAACCTATTTCAGGATTTTTTATAGAAGGCTATCTTGAAATTTCAAATGTATTCTCACCAAGCCTTGAGGTAACCTTAGCAAACCTTGAAGTTGAGATATTTATAGATAACTATTTATCAACCTCTATCTCCTTGATAAATTTGTTAAAACCCTTAAGTAAAAGCTCTGGAAACCCTAAAGAATTTGTCTTTACTATTCCCCTTCCTGAGAGTCTCTTTGATAGCCATACTCATCAAATAATTTTAAAATTTATTCAGAAAGGATTGGTTCCTCCTTTGCTATTAGCTGAATTTCAGCTGTGGGTTAATTTTTCCGATTTTTTACCTACCTACCAAGCACTTCCTAAACTAAAAGTTGACCCACAAAAGGAAGGCGTAATCATCCCCTTTGAAGTTCAGTATTCTTTGCGAACTGTTGAGAATCATAGAATCCTCTATCAAGATCTATCTTTTCTTCAAAAAATTTTAGCTGACCTTAAAGAGATGGTACTTGAGAAAAAAATTAGGATAATTTCCTTAGATGTATTTGATACTGTTCTTCTTAGGGAGAGAAAGTGTGAAGCCAGAAGATTTTATGATTCGGCTTACCAATTTTTAGAATCCTATTCAGATTTAAGGGACAAAATTAATCCCTTAGACATTTTTTTCACAAGGCTTATGGTTCATCGTGAGACCTATAGATATCTTGAATCAAGGCAAGATGACACTGTTGAGGAAACCTTCACTAACCAGGTGAAAATTATATGCAGTCTTTTAAATATAGAAGAAAGGATTACAAATTTTATAGATAACGAAATTGCCTATGAAATAGCCCACACTGAATTAAATCCACTTTTTTTAAAGCTTTTAGAAAATTTTTCTGAACTTAAGTTTATTTTTCTTTCAGACACCTATCTTGAGGCTAACTTTATTAAAACTATTTTAAAATCTAAATTAAAAAGTCTGAAGATAGACCTTAACTTTTTAGAGGTTTTTTCTTCTTCAGATTTGTCTCTAAGTAAAAGAGGAGGAGGTATTTTTCATCACATAATGGAAAACTATCATATAGAAAAACCATTTCAGATTTTACACCTTGGAGATAATTATTATAACGATTTTGTTACTCCTAAAAGTATGGGACTATCTGTTTATTTTCTTCCCCTTCCTGATAAAGAAAAATGGGAACGGTTCAAAGATTTTAAGTATCTTCTTGAGGAGTTAAAAAGTGAAATTCCTCTTGAGTTTTTAGAGGATTATCTCTATTTTAATCCTTAAGGGTGAAACCTTTGAAACATTTCTTTTATGACGAATTTTTGAGACCAAGTCAACAAGAAATAGAAGAATTTGTGGAAAGTATCTGGGGTCCTATCATTCTTATGTATTTATATAAACTGAATCTTATTTTACAGACTCTTTCTTATAGAAGGGACCTGAAGGTTCTTTTTTGTTATCCTTCAGGTTTAAGAATTTTTGACCTTTGGCAAACCTATTTAGGTGCAAGAGATCAAAATTTGAATTTAGATTACGATTTTTTAAAGATTTCAAGGTGTTTGTCTGCTAAGATTCTTTATTTAAAAGATCCTCTTCTTTGTCAAAAATTTTTTGAAAAACTTTATCATAATAGAGCTCATTATATTTATTATGCTTTATTAAATAAGGAGGTAGAAAAAACTTGCTCTTCGGTAGGTGAACTTTTTAGAGAACAAGAGATCCTTGAAATTCTTCAAAGAGAGGCTTTAGCTTTTGAGAACTATTTTAGAAAACTTGTAGGGGATAAAAAGACTATAGTTCTTGTAGATGAGGGTTGGAGTGGAACCATTCAGTTACCTTTAGAAATAGTCTTTCCAGAGTATGAATTTTATAGTTTTTATTTTGGTTGTTTAAAACCCTTTGAATTTGAAGGAAGAACTGCAAAGAACCTTCGTGGGCTAATTTTTGAGGCTAAGGAAGGACTTTTTATTCCTGAAAAACCTGAAACTGCTTTTATTTTTAATCTACCTTTTCTTAAAAATTTTTTCTCTACAGGAGAAAAAGCTTTAATTATTTCAAAAACCAAAGAATATCTCCAAAACTTATCAAACTCTTTAACAAAATTGGTCCAACTTATTAACTCTTACCAAGGAGCGATAAATCTTCTAAAATCTAAAATTATTAATCCTAAGCTTAAGGATTTAAAACTTCTTAAGGGTTGTTTCCCGGATCCTAAAAAAGGGGAGATAGAAAAGGTTTTTCTTCTTCCTCCTATGGATAGATTTTTAGAAGATTCTTCTTATAAAAGAATTGAAGAGGCAGGATGGATCTTCGGACAGATTTTGTTAGAATATATAGATAAACCTTTTGAACGAGAAGCTCTTATTGATTTTTACCTTAAAAAAAATTCTCTATTAGAAAAAACATTATATTTTACCGAGTATCTTATAGATAAAAAATCCCAAGAAGCTTTTAGTTCTTATATCTTTAAGGAAGAGTTAAAATATGATTTTTCTAAGAAAGTTGCCATTATTCTTCGCACCAAAGATCGACCACTTCTTTTAAGAAGGGCTCTTAAAGGAATTACTTCTCAGCTTTTACAAAATTTTGAGTTAGTAATAGTAAACGATGGTGGTAGAATTGACTTAGTTCTTATGGCTTTATTAGAGAGTTTTATTGACCCCTCTAAGGTGAAGATTGTGAATCATCTTAAAAGTAAAGGAGCCGAAGGTGCCTCAAATGCTGGGATTAGAGCTACTAAAAGTAAATATTTACATATTCATGACGACGATGATTTTCTTTATCCAGAATTTTTAGAAAAAACAGTTACTTTTCTTGAAAAAAATTCACGCTATAAAGGTGTGGTTACCTATGTGTTTCAAATTACAGAGGAAATCTTAGGTACAGAAACTAAGGAGCTTAAAAAAGAGATATATAAGCCTGATTTTATTACGATTGATCTTTCGAGGCTATGTTCCACAAATTACATTTTACCTATAGCTTTTCTCTTTGAAAGAGAAGTTTACGATAAAATTGGAGGATTTGATGAGAGCCTACCAGCCCTGGGAGATTGGGATTTTTACCTTCGTTTTCAACTTGAAGCTGACATAGGAGTTCTTCCAGAAGTTCTTGCTGATCACTATGTAAGAACTACAGTTCCTTCTTGTTCTTGTTATGGTAGTGCAACCACTATTGGTAGAATTCTTCACTATCAAGATCTTTCTTATCTTAAGAACAAATATCTTCGTTTAGCTATGCAGAATCCCAAATTTTTGACCTTAGCTCTCCTATTTAATTTTGGGTATTTTCACTCCGATATAAAAAGAAGTATTACAAATCTTATATAGGGGGTATAAAGGCATCATATGGAAATTAATAAAGAAGGTAACTTAAAGGGTAAATTGATTTCCGTTTATAATGGAAGAGTCCTGGGGTGGGTCTATAATATGAACAATCTTCAAGAGAGACTTAAGGTTTCCTTATATGTTAACGATAAACCTGTATCCAAAGGTTTGGCTATCCTTTATAGAGAGGATTTATATAAAAATAAAATAGGTGATGGGAAATATGGCTTTAGTCTTCGAATTCCAGACCAATATTTTGATGGAAAGGAACACACGGTTAAAGTTAAAGTAGAAGATTATGAGTGGTTTTTACCTGAAACTCAAGTTTTTAAATCTTATTCCTTTGACTTTGCCTATGCTAAACATCTTTTGCCCCACAACCATATATTAAATATAATGAAAGATGAATACATACCCTTTGAAGGTAAAGAGTTAAATATAGAAGAACTTCTTTCTTGGTTAAAGAAAGAATTTAAATCCATCTTGGAAAAACAAGAAAAGAAAAATCTCTTTGAGGAAGAAGATAAAGATCTGGTTATAAAATTTATAGATCCCTTAAATCTTAGTTCTTATAAAAGTTATCTTTATCTTTATCCTTACATAGAGAAATCTTATCTGGACTATGTATATCTTGAGGGTAAAGGATTAGGTAGTTTTAAATTAAGAGTTCTATATCGTAAAGAAAAGGGAGATGAAATACTTTATGAAGGGAATTTTACTATAAATGAAGAAAATTTTACCATTTCTCCTATTTTCATTAAAAATCTATACCCTGAGTCCTCCTTTAAAGTTGAGATAGAACCGATAGGGGAATCAGAAATTTCATTTGACTACCTTTTATGGAGAGGGGGAAGTTTAACTAAAAAACCTCGTTTGAAATTTAGGATTTTTCTACTGAGAACCTATGAAAAAACAGCTTCAATATTTTATACACTAATTAAGCTAAAAACCTTTGTGAAACTTTTAGGTCCACAATTTATGAATATACTTAATCGTTTTATTTTTATGATCTATGATACCTCTGAAACTTCTTTTGATTATGTTCCGTCCTTTATGGATATGAAGGTGATTTATTTTTGTGGAAATAATTATGGAAGTGGTGGTAACCTTTCTTTTATGGCTTACTTAATGAAAAAACTTTTAGAAGATGAAAATTTTAGTTCCACAATTGATGAAGTTATTATTTTAGATGATGATGTCCTTATAGACCCAGTGGTTTTTTTTACTATAGATAGTAATGTGGCTTATAAATACGATGAGTTGACTAATACAGGTATAATGTTAACCAGTTTAAATGAGTATCATATTCAAGATTTTGGTCAATGGTGGGGAAAGTTTGTAGATTTTTATAAAAAGAGTAGTCTTGATTTATCAGAAAATAGATTGCCATTTCCTATTCTTTTTACTTGGCATAAAAAAATTTTAAATGATGAAAGAAATATCATATTTCTTTCTCGTAATCAACCTATTGAATATTCTGCTTTTGTATATCTTTCTATACCTATTAAAATTTTTAAAAAATTTGATAAATTTAAATTTTTTCCTATTTTTCTTAGGGGTGATGACATTTTTTATACTATTGATATGGGATTAGATAATTTTTTATTCACAAATCAAAATATTTACTATAATCATGAACCAACTTTTACACCTTTAAGTTTTTTTTGGGGTCTTATACATTATAACATTTTAAATTGGGTTAAATTTAAATTTGAAATGGAAAATTTTGTTATTTTTTTTATAGATTTGTTTAAAGCAGCTATTCTGACTAATCATTATATTTTTTTAGAAATTTTATTAAATACTTTATATTTTTTAATAAAATCAGATGAAATTTTTTTTGAATCTCATATTTTTGAATTATATAAAGGAGTGTTAAAAAAAATAAATAATACTTTAACATTTTATCATGAAATTCCATATTATATTGTAGAAAATGAAAAAGATAAGATAGAAATAGTTGAATTTGAAATATTAAGAATAGCAAAAATTTTAGATTTACATAAAAAAATAGTTTTTTATGATAGAAATAATGATAAATATTATATTCTTTCTAAAGAAGTTTTATTACAAATTGAATTTTATATTAAAGAAATTATAGAAAAATTTAATTTTTTAATAAGAAATTATAGTGAAATTTCTATGCAATTAAAAAAAATTTTCAATTCCTTTAACTTAGAAGATTTTTGGAATAAATATTTTGAAGATATGCAAGATAATTTTTTAGTTAGTGAAGTTAGAAATTATTTATAAAAACCAGAAAAGTATTTAAAGAGATAAGTGAATATAAGTATAAGACTTTTAATAGTTTTAGTTTTGTTTTTTAAAAGTTTTTATAAATTAATAAAAATAAAGTAAAATTTTTAATTTTTAATTTTATTAATTTTTTATTGTTTATATAATAAGTTATTTATAGTTTTAAATATAAAAATGGAAAATAAAAATATAAAAAATTTTTGCCATAATTTAGAATTTAGTTGCATTGCTTGTTTAGACGATTTACTAAGAGAGGAATGGTGGCCAGCTAAAAATTTTTTCTACGATTTAATAAGAGAACCTATTAAGATTGCCTGTGGAATAGATATAAAAACTTCTCCTCGTCATGGAGAGGAACATAATCTTCCTTCTACCTTTAATATCAAACACTTTATTAATTTATGTTCTTTAGAGGGAATTAAACATTGGTGGGAAGCCTATTATAGGCTTTCTGAAAAAGCAGAAAATTATATATCATCCCACATTCTTGAAAATGCCTTGATAATTTCCTATGAAATGCCCCCCTGGTTAGAAAAATGCATCCTAAAGTCAAAAGCATATTTTCTCGATATACGAATAAGTCCACTAAGATTTGGTAGTGACCTTTATATAGCTATCAGAACAAATAATTTACTAATAAATGATAGATTAAGAAAGTATATTATTCCTGATGAAGAAATACGATTAGAAGCATCTTTAATGGCTGCTTCAGTAAGACATTTACGGAGATATACTTCTAAAAATAGATCCTTAGATGGAAGTTTGATATATATTGGTCAAACAGCCTATGATGCCTCTTTAGTATCTATTAATGGAAATTTTGTAAGAGTTGCAGAATTTTCAGATAAAATTAGAGAATTAGGTAAAGGAAAATATTTGTTTTACAAACCCCATCCCAATGCTGAATCTTTTGCAAAGCATGAAAAGGAGGAATTAGAAAGAATCCTCGGAAAATCAATTAAAGTGTGTTATGAGAATATTTATACTCTTTTAGGAAGTGATGATAATATTGAGCTAATTGGTATTTCTTCAGGATCTCTCCAAGAAGCTAAATATTTTAATAAAAATGCCTATATTCTTTATAAACCGATATGTGATTTAGAAAAATATGTTCAAGTAAGGTTTAATGACTTTATCTCTCCCATTTTTTGGTATGATATTTTAAAACCAGATTGTTCTCCTCCTCATTTTACTAAGTTACCATCTATACGTGAAAATCATTTACGGTTTTTGCATAATGTATGGTGGGGTTATTCTTCTTTTCTCATAGAGGGAAGACATTTTTTTGTGGAGTGTTTTGAAAGGTCTGGAGGATTAGAATTGAAAAATAGAATCATTAAATTAGAACGAGATTTATATGAAACCAAAAATTTTTTAAAAAAAATTTTAAAATATATTTTATCTAAAGAAGCTTCATTAAATTTTTTGAAAACTTTAAATGTTGAGGAAGTTGAATACCTTATAAAGGTATTTAGTTCTTCTGAAGAAGAACAAAAAAGAGATTGGCCTCTCGGATTAGAGAAATCTGATCTTACAGAGATATTACAATTTCTTTTAAGATTAAAGTCTAAAGAATTTGTTATTTATGGAGCTGGGGAAGCGGGATATATTTTTTTTAGAGACTTTTGTAAAGAATTCAAAGTACTACCTTTATGTATCATGGATAGATATTCCCAAAGAAGATTTTCAGAAGAGGTGCCCACTCTTAAATTTCCTGAGGAGGTTCAAAATTTACCAAGAGACTTGCAGATAATTGTAGCGGTAAAAAGTAAAGATTTATATGATGAAATAAGAGAGGATCTGATAAATGAAGGCTTTATTAATATATTCTTTTTAGATAACAATTCCCTTAACCAAATCCAATCCCTTAGACTATTTTTGGCTATTCATGTTTTAAAAGCTAATGCTTACCATGATTAACAAATATATTTTTTAATTGCGATAGGAGGTGCTGAATATGGGTAATAAAGTTATTTACCTTCATGTTGGGTATCCTAAAACTGGAACTTCAAGTTTACAATTTTTCTTATTTAAAAATCGCTTAAGACTTAAAGAAAATGATTATTTATATCCAGAATCTGGATTACTATTTATACCTCCCTATTATATAGCTCACTATTTAATTCCTTTCAACTTGTTTTACAAAAAAACAGGTATTAAGTTTTATAATTTAGATTTTCCCGATGATGAACTTTTAATTAAGAAGTTAAGAGCGGAAATTGAAAATAAAAAATGTAACAATATTATTATTTCATGTGAAAGTTTTTTAGGCCTTCTTGATATATATATGTTTGTTAGGTTTGGGGAATTAGGAATTTTAAATATTTGGAAAAATTTTCTCTCCTCTTTTAAGGATTTTAAAATAAAAATTGTTTTATATCTAAGAGAATTATTTGATTACTCTTTCTCATTTTTTTATGAACAGGTAGAACATCGTATACCCTATGATTTTTATAAATTTCTTGAACTTTATCTTTCAAATAAAGGTTATAATCTTAGTTTTCGTTGTACTATTGAATTTTTTCAAAAATTAGAAGAACTGAAGATGATTGATGAAATAATTATCAGAGAATATAGAAAAGATATAAATATTATAGAAGATTTTTTAAAAATATTAAAAATCAAAAATATTAACAATAATTCTCAAATTTTTCTTAATATACAAAAAGATTATGAACTATTAATAAAATACTCTCACATAAATTCTGGATTTAAATTATGGGATGATTATATAAATAACCGTATGGTTAATGAATTTACCTTTCTAAAAGATCTTTTTATAAATTATCAATATGAGAAAAAGAACAACCTTAAAAATAAAATAAAACTCATGGATTGGTTTAAAGTCCATGTAATCGAAGAAGAGGAATGGCTTAAGAAAAAAATTGGTTTTTATTTTTCCGAGCCTTTTGAATACAGGTGGGAAAGATTTCTCAAAAACCTTGAAGAATATGATAATGCTTTGGAGAGATCTTGTTCGGACATCAAGGAACTCATGAATACTTTCATGCAAACAGGTTCACTTAGTTATCTCAGAAATATTTTTGAAAAAATACCCAAGTCAAATCCAAGCAAAGTCCAAATCTTTATGCCGATTAAGAAAAATTCAACAGAATCAGATACTCTTAAAGAGGAATTCATCAAGGTTTTTGAAGAGGCAGCGAAACACATAAATCTCTCTGAGGAGGAACAAAGGGAAAAACTTTATGAGGCTTTTGTAAAAAGTGAATTTGAATTAATTGAAAGTTTTTTATCTGAACTCAAGAGTAGAGAGTTTTTAATTTACGGAGCTGGAGAAGCAGGGCGTTTCTTTTACAAAAAATTTTGTGAAGAATTTGGGATTTTGCCTTTGGCTGTGCTTGATAAATACTCAAGTATAAGATTTTCTGAAAAAATACCTCTTTTAAAATTTCCGGAAGAGACCAAGTCACTTTCCCGTGATTTAAAGGTTGTAATAACTGTCTTGAGAAAAGACCTTATTGACGAAATATTAATTGACCTTAAAAAGGAGGGGTTTAAGAAAGTTTATTGTTTAGATTTGAATTTATTTAACTTTATCCAAAGAGTTTCTAGGAAGTCTTGGGAATTTAGAAATTTTTTTGCACCACATCATTTTATGTCAAAATTTTCACGACCAATTACTCAAATTTTACCCCATAAAGACAAACTTTTAGAGGTATATAGTCTTCTCGTTGATCAAAAAAGTAAAAGGGTGCTTTATGAATTTTTGAAAAAGTATTTAACCTTTGAAAAAGCTCTTAATCCAGATTTTGACCCTTTGGATATGCAATATTTTCCAGAGGATATCCCTTTGAGGGGAGATTATTCTGTTTTTGTGGATGGTGGAGCCTATGTAGGGGATACTATCAAGGCTTTAAATAATAAAGTAGGAAAGATAAAGAGGCTATATTGTTTTGAGCCTGATGAAGCCAATTTTGATGAACTTATGAGATTTGTTAAGAGCAGAGCAAATTGGATTGCCGAGGAAATTTATCTTTATAATTATGCTCTTTATAGTAAGAGAACTATTTTGAATTTTTGGGGTGGATTAGGATACGGATCTTATGTAAATGAAAGTGAGGTGAAAAATTCAAGAAACGAACTTGTTTTCTCAATTAGCCTTGATGATCTCATTGATGAGATTAAACCCACTTTTATTAAACTTGATATAGAAGGTAGTGAACTTGAGGCGTTAAAAGGGGCAAAAGAAACGATCAGAAGATACAAACCAGATTTGTCAGTATGCTTATATCACAAGCCAGAACATTTTTGGGAGGTCCCCTTATTTCTGAGAGAACTTGTTCCAAATTATAAATTTTACATAAGAAAATATGGACCTAATATTGTATTAGATTATATTCTTTATGCTACAGCAAATGAACTTTGAGAACAGATTTTATATGGTATTTACCTTAGACTTTTAATTTTTTGGAAATCTTTCTATTTTAAATTTATTAGTATTAGTTTTAAAATATTGGCTATAGATGTGTAAGAGGAGGTTAAGAAAGATAAAATTTTAAAACGTTAAAAATATCAGTGATTGTTTTGAAGTGCCTTAATTTTTTGATATTTATTTTA
>JANXCA010000052.1 GCA_025060535.1 Endomicrobiia bacterium
TAGAGAATACTTAAGTATTTGTGCAAGTTTTTAAAAATAAAAAAATTTTTAAAATTACGAAACAAAATATATAAATTCTTTGTTATAATATGATATATAAAACCAACAACACCACTAAAAAATGTAGGATAAATTCCAACAACTTCATTATAAGCAACATCCACACAACTTGTAACTCCACAGTCATCTTCTACAATTATTTTTTGAGATGAGATTTTTACAACTCTGTGAAGGAAAAGTTTATTTTGTTTTTTATAAAGCACTATATCACCTAACCTAATTTTTTTATTACACAGTATCGGTATTATGCGTCCATTTTTTAACAAAGGACGCATACACCCACCAGTAAGTTTTATAAAAAGAACATCCATAAAAACTAAGATAATCTTGGTAGGAACCTACATCCACTTATAAATATAGGATTACCTGATATACACTTACCGCAAGCAAGGGATGCTTGTTCAAAAATTTTTTCAGAGGTAATTTTAGGTTTGATATATTTCTTTTTTTTATTTTTTTTCATTTGATAATTACTACAAAATCATAAGAATTATTTCAACAAAAACATATATAAAAATTATATTTGTGACAAAACATATGAAACCCTTTTTAAAACCTTAGAACATCCATAAAAACTACCTGTCTCAACAAAACACATTCCTGGACATCTATTACAAAATCTAAATAAATCACAACTAAAGCATTCCTTATAATTATCTTTATCAATCATTTTAATTATAAAATTTTTATCATACCATATATCTTCAAAGGTATTATACTTAACATTACCTAACGCATAAGGAAAAGCTACACAGGGATAAACATCTCCTTTAGGTGAAACACACACTAAATTAAAACCAGCTGAACACAATAAACTCTTTAAGTTTTTTTTCTTGCTAAAATTTTTAAAGTTTAACCTATTTTCTTTAAAGAATTTCAATAAATCCTTTTCCTCTAACATTAACTCCAAATTAGAATTATCTCCATTATTTTTAGCAGATATCACAAAATCTGTTTTTAGTTCTACATTAAGTTTCTGAGAAATAAGTTTAAGCTTTAAAAAATCATTTAAATTTTCTTTTGTAACAACAGTTTTAATTGCAGTATTTATGCCAAAATCTTTTAAAATACATATTGCGGTTAAAACTTTATCAAACACATCTTTCCCGACAAATTTATTATGAGTAGATTTATCCCCATAAATACTAATTTCTACTTTATCAACTTTACTTTTTAAAATTTTTTTTGCAATTTTTTTTGTTATAAGTGTACCATTACTAAAAAGCACAACTACGAAATTTAAACTTTTTGCATAATCTATTAAATCAAAAATATCTTTTCTTAAAAATGGTTCTCCTCCACTAAACACCAAGTATAATCCTCCAAGCTTATAAATACTATAGATTACATTTTTGACTTCTTTAGTAGTAAGTTCTTTATAACTTCTATAACTTTGGGGTATGTAGCAGTGAATACAATTTAAATTACATCTGTATGTAAGTTCTACTACAGAATACAAAGGTATTCTTTTCTTATAGGAATAAAGAAAAAGTTGCTTTTGTAAAGTAAAAGTTTTATTCATCATTAACGATTATATTTTTTTCTTTAAGTTCTTCAATAAATTCTTTTAAATCTTTTTTAGCTGTATCATATTCAACATCAAAATTCTCTAAAATTTTTTCTATTATTTTCTTCTCAGATAAACCTAATTTCATACAATCCCATATTAAACTACCAACTTCATTTAATTTATGAAGGTAAGAGTTTTTTGTATCCACTATAAAAGTTTCTTTACCTATTTTTCTAAAGGCAAGTTGAGGATTTATTTTATATTTCATAAAACTTCAAGAAACAATTTATTTTGTGTTGAATATTTTATTACCTTATAAGCAGTAGTTAACACATTTTGGGTTAATTTCTGGTTTTTTGGTATCCAAAATATATTCTTTAAAAGTAACAAAAAAGCTTCTTTTTTGTCTAATTTTAAAATTTTTTTATTTTCTGAAAAACCTAAAAGAAAGTATATTTTTTTTAACTTTAAAAAATTTATAAATCCATATTCAACTTTAACTTCACTATAAAATGGACTTTTCCAACAAAGAACCTGATTATTTTTATTAACTACCACTGGGCATAGTTCATCTGAAAGAATATATTTAGGAGAAAAATTTTTAGCTAAAGTTGACTTTCCAGAATTAGTAGGTCCTACATAGAATAAACATCCATTTTTCTCTATTATACCAGCTGAATGTAAAAGAAAACCCCTATGTTTTGACAAAACTATACTATATATTACTCTTAATACAGAATCAAAAAGATATTTATTCTTATAACAAAAAAAACAAAATAATTTTTTATCCAGACTAAAACAAATTTTTATAAATTCAAAATTTGGAATTACTAAAATTTCCTTATCTTTACATTCCTCACATATAGATATTTTTTCATTTAAAACTACATTATAATAAGAAACTCTACTTAATGATAAATTCTCAACAACAAAGGCTTTATATCTATTTTTTATATATGAAAGAAATTTTGAATGATAATTTAAATAAAAAACAAAATAAACTGATTTGGGAATTATCTCAAAAAATATTCTATTATTGTAGTAACACTCTTTTATCTTACCCACCACCGTTGAGCTTTAAGCTGCAAAATTAATTTTTTATCAGTTGTGTCTATTTTTGTTTCATCTACAGCTTCAACTATATTGATACTTGAAACTTCAGCAAGATTTATTATTTCGGTTTGTTTTGGTGGAAGTTTTTCAGAAGTTAAAATAATTTTTACCTTTGGCCTCACTGGAAAAGATGGATTTGCAGCTATAACTCTTGCTATTTCTCCAGTATTTAGTTTTACATAGCTTCCCACAGGGAAAATAGATATTTTGTCTACAAAAAGTTTTACTAATTGTGAATCCAACTCTGTCTGTGCTTGTTTTACTAAACTAACTATCGCATCATGAGGAAGTATTCTTTCTCTATAAGGCCTAGGGTGCGTCATTGCTTCATACACATCTGCTATACTTATAATTTTTGCAAATAAATCTATCTCTTCACATTTTAATTTTTTAGGATAACCACTTGCGTTACATCTTTCATGTACTTGAGAAACAACTAACAAAATTTTTTGTTTTAAACTATATGAAATTTGAAAAGTTTCAATATATTTTTTAATAATTTCTGAATGTTTTTTTATCTCTTCAAATTCTGGTTCAGTAAGTTTGTAGGGTTTGTGTGCTATATTAAGATAATCATTCATACCTATATCGTGCAATAAAGCGCATAGGGTAAGTTCTTCTAATTCCTGTTCATTTAAATTCTTACTTATACCAATCACTGCAGAATATATTCCTACATTCACACTATGAGCATATATATAACTTTCAAATGTAGAGTAACAACTATAAAGCAACATTTTATTGATATCTTGATAAATAGCTTTAATTATATTTTTTGAAGCAGAAACTACATCATCAATATAAATAGATTGTTTTTGAGATGACAATTCTTTAAAAAGGTTTTTTATAATATTTATCGAGTCTGCGTATATTTTGTCAAAATCCAAACTTTGTTGCTGAATGAATTTTTCATCTGAGGTTTCTTTAGATGTTTCTGGTAAATCTATTTTTTGAGATTGATTTTGAGTTTGCTGTATCTTTTTTAAGATATCTGAAAGTTTCATATTAAATTATATTGTTTGAGAATTTTTACCAATTTTTCTTTATTTTGAGAAGAAATAGGAGTCAAAGGCAATCTTGTCTCGGCACTACATAATCCCATAATTTCCATTGCAGCTTTAACGGGAATTGGATTTGTTTCAATAAACATTGCTTTCATTAAAGGATAAAGTTCATAGTGAATTTTTCTCGCTTCTTCAAAATTTTTGTTCAATAAAAGTTGAGTAAACTCATGCATCTTTTTAGGTAAAATATTTGCCAAAACAGAAATTACACCTTTTCCACCTAAACACATAAGGGGATATGTAATACTATCATCACCACTCAAAATTGAAACTTTATTTTCTAAACCTTCTTGTAATAGTAATGAATAAATCTGAGATACTTGCTCGATCGATCCAGATGCTTCTTTTATCCCAACTATATGTTTACATTCTTTCACCAAACGAACAAAAGTTTGTGGCTCTAAATTAGTGGAAGTTCTAGTTGGTATGTTATAGACTATTACTGGAAGATTTATTTCTTCTGCAATTGTTTTAAAATGTAAAAATATACCTTCTTGTGTAGGTCTATTATAGTAAGGTACCACAAGCAACAACGCATCGCAGCCAACTTCTTTAGCGTGTTTAGATAAAATTAACGATTCTTCAGTAGAATTTGTGCCTGTACCTCCTATAACCGGAACTCTTTTTTTAACTTGTTTTACTACTAACTCTATTACTCTATTGTGTTCCTCATAAGAAAGAGTAGGTGACTCACCAGTAGTGCCGCATGGTAAAATTGCATCCGTCCCTTCTTGGATATGCCACTCAACTAACTCACAAAGTTTTTTTTCATCAACTTTGCCATCTTTAAAAGGTGTAACTAATGCCACTATTGAACCTTGAAACATCATAACTTATTCCTCCATATTTGTTAACTTTTATATTGATATTTTTCTATTCTAATTGTAACTAAAAACCTTGTTTTTAGTTTTTCTCCTTCAAGATTAAAATTTGCCATAGTTTTAATAGGAGAAGCTTCATAATAGAACCTAACTTAAGATATACAAAATTTATAGATAAAAAACACCCTCAAATACAAACTTAACTTTACCTTCTAAATAAACTTCTGAGACAGGCGATAACATATCCTCAGGAGGATTTTTTTTAAATGTAACATTTAAAATATCTTGAGATTTAGTAATACATTTCACTGGGGGTTTAACAAAATTCTTAATTGCAGAAATTATAGAAGAAGCCAAAGCTCCTGTACCGCAAGATAGGGTCTCATTTTCTACTCCTCGTTCATAGGTCCTTATATATATGGTATGGTCATCTTTTACTTTTACAAAATTTACATTTGTGCCATCTGGTGTAAATTCTTTATGATATCTTATTGCTTTACCTAAATTATAAGCATCTATCTTATCTATATCATCAACAAATAAAACTGTATGAGGTACTCCAGTATTTATAAAATCTACATTAATTTCTCTATTATTTTCTAATTTCAAAATAATATTAAGTCTTAAATCTTTAGGGTCGGGTACTTTAATTTTAACCGATTTTCTTTTGTAGTTTATTATGCCTTTTAATATACCACTTCCTGTTTCAAAATTTACAACCTCATCACATAACTCAAGTTCATAAGCATAATATGCAATACACCTAGCACCATTTCCACACATCGCGGCATAAGATCCATCAGAGTTATAATACACCATCTTAAACTCACAATTTTTTTTTGAAGGAGGTTCTATAATTAAAAATCCATCAGCTCCTATTCCAAATTTAGGTTGACATAAAATCTTTGCCAAGTCTGAATATTTTCTTGGATGGATTTTCTTATCGTAGTTATTTATGATTACAAAATCATTACCAGAAGATACAAATTTTGCAAATTTTATTTTATTCATATCTTACATTCTTTTCTTATTAAATCCTCATAATTTTCTGCTTTTCTTATTAGATAAAATTTATCTTTATCTACCATCACCTCTGCTGGACGTAATCTTGAGTTATAATTAGAACTCATAACAAAACCATATGCTCCAGCTGTTTCTACTACTAAATATTCATTGTTAGGTATATCTGGAAGTTTTCTTTTTTTGCCTAAAAAATCAGATGTCTCACAAACAGGACCAACTATGTCATAATATTTCTTAGGTAGACGTTCATAGTCAGATAATTTTACTGGAATTATATTATGATATGCACCATAAAATGATGGACGAATTAAATCAGTCATACTAGCATCAACTATCAAAAAGTTTTTATTTTTTAAACTTTTATGATATAAAACTTTACTAACTAAAATTCCAGCATTTCCTACAATATATCTGCCTGGTTCACATATAACTGTTAGATCTTTAGGAATATATTTCAACAAATTTTTTATAAGTTGTTTGGCTGTAGGTGGATTTTCATTTTTATATCTAATTCCTAAACCACCCCCTATATCTAAATACTTTAACCTTATTCCTAAAAGATTAATTTTTCTTACTAAATTACAAACTTTCTTTGTAGCCTCAATAAAAGGTTGTAATGTACAAATCTGAGAACCAATATGAAAATGTAATCCTACTAATTTTAAATTTTTACAATTTTTAATAATATACTTAACAAAATCTACTGCCTCACTTATTGGAATACCAAACTTTGTTCCTTCTTCACCTGTAGAAATATATGACAGAGTATGAGTGTTGACTTCTGGGTTTATTCTAATTGCTATGTTTAGTTTTGTTTTTTTGGTATTAGCTAAATAATTTAAAAGTTTTGTTTCATCTGCTGATTCTATGTTAAGTAATAATATTTTGTTTTCTATTGCATAAAGAAGTTCTTCTTTTGTTTTTCCTACTCCTGCATATACAATTTTTTTTGGGCTGATACCAGCCTTTAATGCACGAAAAAGCTCTCCACCAGTTGTAACATCAACTCCACCTGATAATTCTTTAATGATTCTTAAAATTTCACAATTAGAGTTGGCTTTCATTGCATAACATATTAAGTGACTTCTATCTCCAAATGCTTCCTTATATTCTTTAAAATTCTCTATAATTTGATTTTTTGAATAAACATAAATAGGTGTAGAAAATTTTTCTATAATTTTTTTAACCTCAACCTCTTCTAAATATAATTGGCCATTAATATATTTTAATTTTGGAGTAACTATTAACATAATTTTATTAATAAACTTTTAAGTTTTTTAATTTGTCTTTTTACTTCACTTATAGAACTTCCTCCAAAAGTTTTATATCTACATCCAACTTTTTCTATACTTAACCTATCTTTTAGTTCATCAAACATATTTGATGATATATTAATTACACTCTGATAATCTTTATAGTTTAATTCCGTGAGTTTTTTGTTTACTTTTAAACTATACTCTATTAGTTGCCTTACTTTTCTATGCGCTTCTTTATAAGATAAATTTAATTTTTCTACTAAAAAGTTTGCTATTTCTGTAGATAGTATAAAATCATATTTTAATAAATCATTTTTCATTTTTTCAACATTAAGTATCACATTATCAAAAACCAACCTTATTATATCCAAACAATCTTTCACTACCTCTACTGAAGAAAACAGATACACTTTATCTTCTTGCATATCTCTATTATAAGTCAAAGGTAGATTTTTCATTAAAACCAAAATACCTAACAAATCACAATAAACTTTTGTAGCTTTTCCTCTAACAAGTTCTAAGTAATCAGGATTTTGTTTTTGTGGCATAATAGAAGAACCAGATGTAAGCTCTTTAGGTAATTTAATATAACCAAAATTAGGTGAACTCCACAAAATAAATTCCTCTGCTATTCTTGACATATGCATCATAACTGTTGCACAACAAAATATAAACTCAGCAATAAAATCTCTATCAGATACAGAATCTACTGAATTTTGTGAAATTTCCATAAACTTTAACTTACGAGCAACTTCTTTTCTGTCTACTTCAAAACTACTTCCTGCAAATGCAGCAGAACCTAAAACAGAAACATCAACTCTTTTGTAACAATCTTTAAATCTTTCTATATCTCTTATAAACCACCAAGCAAAACTTAAAATATAATGGCTAAAAAGAACTGGTTGGGCAGGTTGTAAATGGGTATATCCAACCATAGCAACATCTATATTTTTTATAGACAAATTTATTATACTTTCAATCACATTTTTTAATAATTTAACAATCAAAACTATTTCTTCCTTTATAAACATTCTCTCATCAGAAACAACTAAATCATTTCTACTTCTTGCTGTCCTTATAATACCAGCTAAGTTTTTATTTTCTTTTAACATTTTCTCTAAAGTCACTTCTAAAGCAAAATGAATATCTTCAGATTTTTTAATTTTTTCCGGCTTATTTTTTATCTTTTTAAGCGCATCTATCAAAATTTCTGCTTGTTGCTTTTTTATTATTTTATTTTTTACTAATTGCTGTGTCCAAACTATACAAGCTTCTGCATCATATTTTGCTAATTTTTTATCTAAATAAAAAGAACTTAAAAATTTCTTTAATTTAGATTTTTCTTTCATAAATTTTTAATTTTTGCAATTTCTGTAAACTTTTTAATAAAATTTTTTAAATCTTCAAAATTACCTTTTCTAATTAAATCAACAATAAAAGAACCTACTATAACTCCATCTATGTATTTTAAAATACCAAGCACTTGATCTAATTTTGAAATACCAAAACCTACACAAAGAGGTTGTTTTGTTTCTTTTCTTATTTGTTTAACAAAACTATAAAAGTAATCAGGTAGTTTTTCTCGTGCTCCTGTGGTCCCTGTTAAAGTTACAAGATATATAAACCCAGTAGTATATCTATATATCAGCTTTCTTCTTTCTAACTTAGTAGTAGGGGACAGCAGAAGTATATTACAAATTCCATATTTAGTTGTCAACGAGTAATACATATCTACATTCTCTACTATACTATCCGCAAAAATTACACCTTTTACTCCTACTTGATAGGCATCTTTAAAAAAATTTTCAATACCATATACAATCACAGGATTTAGATATGTCATTATTACTGGGCAATATGGCTTATACTTCATTGTAGTAGATATAGTTTCAAAAACTTCCTCTATTCCAATTTTATTTTTTAAAGCTACATAAGATGAGTACTGTATAGTAGGACCATCTGCCACAGGGTCGGAAAATGGAACACCTATTTCTATAATCTCTACAGATTCTTCCAAAAACAATTTTATTACTTCAACTGTCTTCTTTTTATTTGGAAAACCACAAGTAACAAAAGGTATAAACTGTTTTTTATTTATAAACAATTCTTGCATTTTAATTATATATTTTTTTCAGGAAGTTCTTTAGATTCTTTAAAGTCTATACTTGCAACATTTTTTGTTTGTATTTCTAACATCTTTAAGTCACTTTCTGCTTCAACAAATTTTTCATATGCATCTTTAATATGTCTTCCAAGAGTTGAATACTTATTAGCAAACTTATTTATGTTATTCAATAATGATTGTAGTTGTTCTCTTAAAACTAATATATTTTTTGCAATTTGCTCTGCTTGAAGGCCCATTACAATAAATTGAAGGTAAGGCAATAAAGTTTGAGGTGAACAGATTATCACATGTTTTCTTATAGCATATCTCATTATGCTTTCATCATTCCTTAATTTCAGATTTAAAATCTTTAGAAACCCTGATTCAACTGGAATATACATAAATGCATACTCTGCACCGTATTTGGGCAATACATATTTCTCTGCAATTTTATCAATTTGTTCTTTAATAGATTTTGCAAGATCTTTTTCTGCTTCTCTTCGTGAGATGTCATCTTTTGCTTCATCTAACTTAAGAAACTTATCCACATTAAATTTTGAATCTATAGGAAACACTTTATCTTTAAATATCACTGCGGCTTCAACCTGTTCGCCACTGTGTGGGTTAACATGATATTTAAATTTCACTTTATCTGTTGGGAAAACTTCAAGTAAAATTTTTTCCAACAACTCTTCACCAAAACTTCCCCTTAATTTTATTGAACTAAGAGATTTACGCAATTCTTCGGTATTTTCTTTTAACAATTCTGCCGAAGCACTTAACTTTGACACCATCTCCGTAAGTTGAGAAAACATTTCAGTTGTTCCCTTAAGACGTTCATCAATTTGTTTTGAAACAAGCTGAAAACCTGTAGATGTTGCTTCTGTTGTGGTTTTTATTTGTAAGTTTAAATTTTTTACTGTGGCGGATATTTGTTCATTAAGAGAGTTTCTTAAAAGTTCGAGTTGTGTTTTTAATGTAGAATCTGTTGTAGAAACCTGGTTAATTGTTTGGTTAATATGGTTTTGCAATAAACTCAAAGAATTAAAAATAGAGGTTTTAAGTTCAGATATAAGTTGTGAGGAAAATTCTAACTTTGTGTTGAATTCTGTAAATTTTCCTTCAGTTAGTCTTTTGACATAAAATATTAAATATACTAAAAAAAGAATTATAAAGAATAACAGAATAATAATTAAATTCATTAAAACAAAACCTGTTGTTGGAAGTTTTTACTAAAACTTTTGTAATCTTTTAACTTTAACCCTTTTGGTCCTGTATTTCCTTGGGCAAGTTCTTCAATACCACATAACGCATTTTTACAACTTAAACATGCTCCATTACAATTTACTGCTGGATAGAACCTATTTTCATTGGGATTTCTTACATATATAGGAATATCTATACCTTCACAATTTGTAGAAGACATAAAGATTTTGTTTAACCCTTCGTATTTATAATCTTTATCCTCTACTATTTTATACTCCATACACAAGGCAAATGTTAAATCATATTTGTCACACAAATTACGTAAATAGTCAAAAATTTTTAACCTATAATCAATTTTAGCATTTATATATCCTATTTTTTCTATATACAAATTTTTATATTCATAATAAACAGATGTTCCAAAATATTTTTTAATATTAGCAAGCACAAAATCATAAATTTTTACAGGTATATCAAGAACACTTGCTATTATGTGTTTTGAACCATTATCTTTTGCTCTTATTATTATCTCTTTAAGATGTTCCTTTTTATCAGTTATATAAGGAAAAATTGGGTCAATCCTACATACACAAAATATATTATTTTTTGAAAGTTCCTTTAAATTCTCAAATAAATCAACCGTACTTGCACCATTAGGTGAAAGGAT
>JANXCA010000053.1 GCA_025060535.1 Endomicrobiia bacterium
AGAACAATCCTTACAAGAACGACTCTCCAGTATTTTCAGACAAGAACTAAAACTTGCTGCTGCTATAGCAGCAGTGAAAGAATATGAAAAAAATACTTAGAAAATTCTTAAATAACAACCTTGATTAGCTTATACAAATTAGCAGCAGAAATAGTTTTAATTATACATTTTTTATGGATTTTGTTTATGATAGTAGGATTTTTTATTCACATAATTTCTTTTTTTAAAGATAAACCCCGAAATTTTCTACTATTTAGAAGCATACATCTTGTAGGTATTTTATATGTATCTATTCTTGCATTGTTAAATGAATACTGCCCTTTAACAATTTTGGAATACAAACTTAGATCAAAATTCGACCCAACATTTATGCAACCAGAATCTTTCATAATCTATTATCTTGAAAAATTAGTTTATCCTGAAATAGATCTAAAAATTATTATAATTGCAACTTTATTTGTTGGCTTTATAAGTGTTATAAGTTTTGTATTAAAACCACCAAAAAATTTTTTAAAATAAAAAGGAGAATAGTGGATGAAACTATCTTCTAAAATACAAGAGATATCACCATCTGCTACTTTAAGCATAACAGCAAAAGCAAAACAACTAAAATCTCAAGGTATAAAAGTTATTGCTTTTGCTGCAGGTGAACCTGACTTTGACACACCTGAGTTTATTAAACAAAAAGCAAAAGAGGCATTAGATAAAGGACTTACCAAATACACTCCTACAGCAGGCATTCCTGAACTTAAACAAGCTATATGTGAAAAACTAAAAAAGGAGAACAATCTTGAATATACACCTGAGGAAGTATTAGTTTCTTGTGGAGCAAAACACTCTATATTTAATGCTATAATGGCATTAGTTGATGATGGTGATGAAGTATTACTTCCTAAACCATATTGGGTAAGTTATCCTGAGATGATAAAATTTGCAAGAGGAAAAATTATTGAAATACCGACAAATGAAAGAACAAATTTTAAAATTAAAGCAGATCAACTTAAAGAATATATCACACCAAAAACAAAACTTTTAATTTTAAACTATCCATCTAATCCTACTGGTATGATGTATACAAAGCAGGAACTACAAGAGATAGCAAATGTTTTAGTAGAAAATCAGATTTATTGTATTTCTGATGAAATATATGAGAAACTTGTATATGATGGTTTGGAGTTTGTAAGTATTGCATCTTTAAATTCAGAAATTAAAAAACTAACAATTACAGTAAATGGTTTGTCTAAGTGTTGTTCTATGACTGGCTGGCGTGTAGGATATGCTTGTGGTCCAAAAGAAATAATTCAAGCGATGGGAAATCTGCAAGATCACTCAACTTCAAATATCACAACATTTGTTCAGTATGCTTCTGTTGATGCAATAAAATATGCAGAAGAGTCAATTAAGAAAATGGTAGAAGAATTTAAAAAAAGAAGAGATTATATAGTTGAAGAGATTAATAAGATTCCAGAACTTTCTGTAATAAAACCACAAGGTGCTTTTTATGTTTGGGTTAATATTTCTAAGCTAAAAGGTAAAAAGTATAATAACCAGATAATAACTGATTCTATGAAACTTTCAGAACTTCTTTTAACTGAAGCAAGAGTTTCTGTAATTCCTGGATGTGTGTTTGGAGATGATGACTATATAAGGTTATCTTATGCTATTTCTCTTCAAGATATAAAAGAGGGTTTAGATAATATTAAAAAATTTATAGAAACTATAAGATAAGGAGGATCTTTATGAAAAGAATAATTCCTTTAGTTATGTGTTTTTTAGTTTCTAATCTTTTTGCTATTGAAGAAAAATTAGAAAAAATTTATGGTAAAGAAGAAAATGCTATATATGTTAACATAGTACCGTTTATAGTAAGTCATATTAATGTAAATTATGAAAGAGTAATCTCAAATAAAATTTCTTTAATGTTTGGTTTAGGAGCAATGAATGGATTTTATGAAATGTCATTTTCTGATGAATGGTCTGTTATAACTGTGCTATATAAAATAGGAGTTGGGATATATCCTGCTGGAAGGTTTGGCAATACTCTTCGTGGAGTTTATTTTATGCCTTCATATACAGGAGCTATAATAAATTTAAGATACAAACCAGAAGATCTTTCAGGTAGTGTATTTGCAGCTTTAATAGGTGTAGATATAGGACATAAATGGATATGGCAGAATGGTTTAATGATAGATTTAAGTGTTGGTATGGGGTTTGCTACAGATGTAGTTGCTAAGGTTGGAAATAAAAAGGCAGCAGAAAAAGAAATGAAGATTGGTCCTACCCATATTGGAGTTCAGTTTGGGTATGCTTGGTAGGAGGTTGAGTTATTTATTGTTTTTAGACCATCCTAAAAATGTAGCGGTTTCTCTTTTAGGAAAATATATTATAAGAGAACTACCCGAAGGAAAAATTATTGCAAAAATCACAGAGGTAGAAGCATACGGTGGATTTGAAGATGATGCTTGTCATGTTAGTAGATTTGGCAAAACAAAAAAAACAGAGGGTTTATTTGGTAAAGTAGGTTGTGCATATATTTATTCTGTTCATATTAACACATATTGCTTAAATGTAGTCTGTCATAAAGAAAACCATGCAGGAGGCATCTTAATAAGAGCAGCGCAACCTATAGAAGGTATAGAACTTATTTTTAAAAATCAAAATAAACCGTTTTCTTTAGAAAAATTATTAGATAAAAAATTATTAAACAACATACTAAAAGGTCCTGGAAAGTTATGTAGAGGTTTGAGAATTGATACCTCACTGAATGGAGAAGATATGATAAATGGGGAAAAACTATATTTGCTTGAGGGAGAAAAAGTAGATTTTTCTAAAGTACTTAAGACTCCAAGAATAAATATACCATATGCAAAAAAATCTAAAAATTGGCTTTGGAGATTTTTGATTGAGGAGTAATATTATTTGATTATGAACTTAATAGAGATTTTAAAAAATTACAAAAAAGGTAAAATTACTACTAAACAAATTCTTTCTTATCTTCAAGATTATCCCTATAAGAAGCTTCTACATACTACATTAGATATCCATCGTGAGATAAGAAGAAAGGTTCCAGAAATAATATACTGTTTACATAAAACAGAAACACAACTTATAGATATAATAAATAATTTAAAAAAATTTCACAATTTAGTAATAGGAACTAAATTAGAAAAAGAAAAATATCTAAAGATAAAACACAAAATTCCTCCACAGCATATTTATTTTGAAGATGCAAAAATAATAGCAGTTGGAAAAATACCAAAAGTTAAAAAAGGCAACATCCTTATCCTTACAGCAGGCACTACAGATATCCCTGTTGCAGAAGAAGCAAAGGTGATATGTGAACTTTTAGGAAGTAAAGTTTACTGTATATACGATATAGGTGTTGCGGGATTGCATAGATTAAATGAGGCTTTATCTTATATAAAAAAAGCAAAAGTAATAATAGTAATAGCTGGAATGGATGGTGTGCTGCCTTCAGTAGTTGGAGGTTTAGCAAAAGTTCCTGTAATAGCAGTTCCTACTTCTACAGGTTATGGTGCAAACTTTAATGGATTAGCTCCTCTTTTGACAATGCTTAATTCTTGTGCAGCAGGAGTAGCGGTAGTAAATATTGATAATGGTTTTGGAGCAGGATATATAGCACATTTAATAAATAGTAACAAATAAGCACTGCTATGATTATCTACATAGACCAAATAGTTGGTATAAGTGGAGATATGCTTTTGACTGCTTTGTTGGATTTGGCAGAAATAAAGATAGACAAGCTTATTAAATTTCTACCAATTCAGCCAAGATTGAAATCTTTAATAAAAATAAAAAAAGTGTTAAAAAACGACATTTTAGCACCAAAAATAGCCATTCCAAACATAGAAGATAAAATTTCCTACCGCGATTTTAAAAAACTAATAGATGACTCTAAATTCCCAAACCAGATAAAACAAAAAGCTCATAAAGCAGCAGACACTTTGGCAGAGATAGAATCTAAAATTCATAATATTTCTATTAATAAGTTCCACTTTCATAATTATATAGATTTTTTGATAGAAATTTTGGGAGTATTTTATTTAGTAGAAGAATTAGAAATAGATGAAGTCTACTCATCAGAAATAAAACTTACAAGAGGTTTTGTAAAGTGTTGTCATGGTATATTACCTGTTCCTGCGCCTGCTACTTTAGAGTTAGTTAAAAATATGCCTGTAAAATATATAGAGGAAATAGATAAAGAAACAACAACACCAACAGGAGTTTTGTTGCTTAAACTTTTAAACCCAAAATTTTATTTTCCCAATATGTGTATTAAAAAAATAGGTTATGCTGCAGGTTATGAAAATTTTGAGATCCCTAATATACTAAGAGTTTTTTTAGCAGAAAAAGCAGATAAAAACCAAACTTATGAATATGATACTATAATAAAAATTGAAACCAACATAGATAATATGAATCCTATTTTATATGAACAATTAATAGAGCAGCTGTATAAAGTTGGTTGTTATGAAGTTTTTTTAACAAACACAATAAATAAAAAATTTCGCTTAGGTGTTTTACTTACAGTGCTACTTCCAGAAAATATTTTTGATAAAGTTTTAGAAACTATATTTTTTTATTCTACAACAATAGGAATTAGATTTGAAAAAATAAATAGAGTAAAATTAAAAAGAAGAGAGATAGAACTTAAAACTAACTATGGCAAGATAAAAGCAAAAGAAGTGATTCTCCCTCAAGGAAAAAAAGAAATTTTTCCAGAATATGAAGATTTGAAAGAAGTTTCCAAAAGATACTCAGTCCCTATAAAAACACTACTTAAAAGTTTAAAACTTATATAAATTCTTAAAATATGGCAAAAAACTTATTCATAACAGGGTTTCCTGGAGTAGGTAAGACAAGTTTAGTGATTGAAATAGCAAATGAAAATGCTCAAAAAATTGGGGGTTTTTATACACAAGAAATAAGACAAGAAGGAATAAGAAAAGGATTTAAAATATGTACTACTTATGGACAACAAGAAATTTTTGCTTGGAAAAGTTTAAAATCAGACTATATGGTAGGTAGCTATGGAGTTAATCTAAGTGTGTTAGAGACTATTGGCATTTTTTCACTGTTAGAAGCACTTAAGAATAAACAAATTATACTTATAGACGAAATTGGAAAAATGGAACTACTTTCAGAAAAATTTAAAAAAGTACTTATAGAGTGTCTTAACTCACCTAAAAAAGTCCTTGCAACAATAAAGTTTACTCCTGATGAATTTATAAACACAATAAAGAATCGAGCAGATGTTAAAGTTTTAAAACTTACGAGGGATAATTTTGAAGTAATAAAAAAAGAAGTACAATCTTGGATAAATAATTAATTTTTTTGAAAATTTAATTTTTATTTATTATTTCAATCTCCTTTACTTTTGAAAAAAATGATATTTTATTGTTTTTTATAACGCACACAAAAATAGTTTCAAAAAAACTTTTTGCAAATTCAATTGCAGTTTCTATATCTTTTTCTGTTTTTACTAAGTTTGCTGTTGCTGTTGCTAATGCATCAGAGAAACTTGAGGAGTTGGAAATTATTGTTACAGCGTCTGCTTTTCCAAAGCTTAATGAGTGCCCAACTGTACCTGATGAAGTACATATTCCTATAGGTTGGTTAAGCAGGTTTATCTTAATAGATAACTTACCTGTAAAAGGAGAGCTTTCTCCAGCATAAATTCCTATACTTATTGGTTCATCAACATATGTAAAAATATCACCACCATTTTCTATTATTAAAAATTTTCTTAAATTTTGTTTTTCTAACCATTTAAGTATCTTAAAACCTAAAAACTCTGCAATAGCTCCGGCTACAGCAGACATAGGTCCTGTGTTTGTTTTTTTTGATACTTCTATCATCTTTTTTACAATTTCAGGTGCATCTTTTGAAGAAGTTATTGGTTTTAATGAAGTTAAAAATTCTGGATTTTTCTCAATATATTTTTCAAGAGGTTTCCTTAAAGAAATAAGATTTTTTAAAATTTTTTTTGAAAAGTCTACAGGAGTAGATACAAATAATGCTGTTTCTTTGTATAAAACTTCATATGAATGTATTCCTTTTTTTGGTATAATTAGTTGTCTATATTTTAGTTTGTTATTCATCAAATTTATAATATGTGTTTGGGAAATCATTTTTTCCTAAATAGTTTATTAGTTTTAAAGCAGATTTCTTTTCATCATAAACAGGAATCCCTGGATATTTTTGGATGGTCGGTATAAAGTTTGCTTTTATAAATTCTCCATTGTTTTTTAAATAAACCTCAAGAATTCCTCCGTATTTTTGTTTTCCTGAGATATTAAAGTTACCATAGGTTAAAAAATTTCCTAATGAGTAAGCAATAAGTTTTCCTTTGTAAAGTTCAGCTGCTCTTAAAACATGTGGACCGTGCCCAAAGACTAAATCAGCTCCGCTGTCTATCATACTTCTTGCGAATTTTACAACATTTCCTCTATTTTCACCTAAGAAATATTCTGTTTCATCTTTGGTGTGTAGTGCCTCTTCTCCTTCAGCACCGCCATGAAAAGATACAACAACTATATTATTTTCTTGTTTTAACTGAGAAACTATTTTTTTTGCCTCATTAATTCTTAAAATTGAAAATTTACTCTCAACAAAACTAAAAGCCACAACTGCAATTTTTGTGTTTTTTATTTCAATTTTTGCAACTTCTTCTTTTGTTGCACAATAAATTCCAGTATTTGTTAGAAGTTGTTTTGTGTAGTTGTATCCTTCTTGGCCATAGTCCATTATGTGATTGTTATTCATACATACTACATTGATGTTTAGAATTTTTAATATATCAACAAGATTAGAGGGCATTCCAAAGATATAAGCATTTTTCTTTTCTATTTTGTGTTTAGAGGGTTGGTAACTTTTTTCTATAAATACACCCTCTAAATTACAAATTATAAGGTCCGCATCTTTAAGATGATGAGAGATTTCATTAAAAACAGAAATATCTTTTGGAAGTATACATTTTGGAGTGATACTTCCTAACATTGTGTCTCCTACACATTTTATGGTTATAGTTGTAGTTTCTGTTATATAAGAAGTAGTAAATTGTGTAAGGGTTTCTGTTGGAAAAGAGTAGTGTTTTAGTAAAAATAAGAGTAGAAATAACACTGATATTATATTACCAACTTTATTGCTTTTGGAGGACATATTTTTATACACAACTCACAAGCAATACATTTTTCTTTATCAAAAGAAACAAGATGTGTTTCTTTGTCCATCTTTAATGCTCTAACAGGACACACAGGAATGCATACTCCGCAGTGATAACAGGTTTTTTCATCAAATTTTATGTCTTTACTTAATGGTTGAATTTCAATTCCAAGTTTTCTAAGAAATTGAAGGCCTTTATCAAAATTTTCTTTCTTTCCTGAAAGTTCCAAGACTAAAATTCCTTCAGCATCAGGTTGAATACTTGCTTTTAGAATATTTATCATTAACTCATAGTCCTTAACAAGATGATATACAACAGGTCTGTCGATTAAATGTTTTGGAAATTTTAATACAAGTTTTCTTATAGTTTCTTTTGTCATAAATGCTCCTTTATTTTTTAGTTTTCAGAATCTTCTGGTGTTTGTTGAGTTTTTTGTTTTTCTATAATTTTTCCTGAAAAAGCAGAACGCAATTTTTCTACAGTTGGGTCTATTTGTTTTTTAGGTTTTATTACTACAAAATTTTCTAGGGGTGAAGTTGAAGTAGGTGTTTGAGATTCACCAAATACTAATTTATTTTGTTTTACATCATATACAATCTTTACTTCTTTGTTTAAAAGCTGCTGTAAAATTTTTGTTGTTGTTAAATTATGACTTTCTAATACAACTTTTGTATATTTGTTTGGTAGATATATTGTGATAGTATCATTATTAAATACAACTTCAGAAGATGCAAGTATTGGATAACTTAAAGGTTTTTCTTTTCTTATTATTTCTAAAAATTCTTCCCAGATATCTTCAAAATTTTTTGTTTGTGGTTTTGGCTCAATTTGTTCTTTTCTTACTTCTTCTTTAGTTTCTTCCTTTTGTGTTATAGTATTTGGTTGTTGATTAGAAGAATGAAGTGTTTGAGAAGTTTCAGGTAGTTGTGGTTGTAAGTTGGTTTCGTTTAATTTTTTTAGAATTTCATTTAAATCTATATACTGTTGAGTAAGTTTTATTGTGTATAATTCAAAAAGAACTTTTGGATACTCTGCTCGTTTTATTTCTTCAGAAAGTCGTATTAGTTGTTGGATACATGCAACAAGATGTGTAGTAGAAAATTTATCTTTAAATTTATTTGCAAAAGAAAAAGAACTTTCGTATGGGACACCGTTTTTTAAATAAAGTAAATTCCTAAAGAACTCAAGAAGGTCTTTTGAAAGCTGAAAAAAATCTATACCAGAGTAATATATTTCATTCACAAAATTTAAAATTTTTTTAATATCAGAGTAAATAATTAACTCTACATATTTCTCTATAATTTCAACAGGAGTAATCCCCAAGATTTCTCTTACTATATTATAGTCAATGGTATTGTGAGTTTCTGTATAAGAAAGTATTTGATCAAGCAAACTTAAAGCATCTCTTACTGAACCACCTGATGATTCAGCAATTAGTTTTAAAGCATCTTCTGTTATTTTTTGTGATTTAGCCTCTTTTTCAAGAATATATTTTAATCTTTCTAAAATCACATTTGAAGGAATAGGTTTAAACTTAAATACTTGACATCTTGATATTATGGTTAGAGGTAGTGAGTTAAACTCTGTTGTTGCGAGAATAAACACTACATAGCTTGGTGGTTCTTCTAAGGTCTTTAAAAAAGCATTAAAGGCAGCATCAGTTATTTGGTGTGCTTCATCTATTATGTAAACTTTATATTTTGAATTAGCAGGCACATACTTTACTGTTTCTCTTAATGCTCTTATATCATCTATTCCTCTGTTAGAAGCAGCGTCAATTTCTATTACATCTATACTGCTTCCTTGAGTGATGTCTATGCAATTTTTACAACTATTACAGGGTTCTATTTCATTGGTTAGATTAGCACAATTTAAAGCTTTTGCTAAGACTCTTGCTGTTGTGGTTTTGCCTGTACCGCGCATTCCTGCAAAGATGTAAGCATGCCAGATTTTGCCTGATCTAATTGCATTTTTAATTGTAGTAACTATATGTTGTTGACCTATAATATCTGAAAATGTTTGAGGTCTGTATTTTCTTGCTAAAACTAAATAGCTCATAGAGGGTAGTTTAAAATTTTTTTAATGTATTCAAATTTTTCTTGAAAATTTTTTTCTTCATAAATACTTCTTCCTACTACAATATAATCAGCACCCAAAGAAATGGCTTTTTCAATAGTGTCTGTTCTTTTTTGATCAGGATTTTGGTTGTTTATATTTATACCAGGTACTAAAGTTAAAAAATTTTTTCCACAGATCTTTTTTATGATTTCAAGCTCTTTTACTGAACATACAACACCATCAGCTCCAGCATTTTTTGCTAACTTTGCTAAATTTAAAACAGTATTCTTTAGATTAGTCTTAAATTTAAATACTTTTAAATCTTTTTCTGCCAAACTTGTTAGAATAGTTACTGCAAAAATTATTGGTTTTGGGTCAGTATTTTGTATTGTTTTTTTTACTTCTTTAAGCATATCTTGACCACCAAGTGTATGAAGTGTAAATCCCCATATTTTATATTTTTTTAAAATTGCTTTTAATGCCTTTGAAATAACAGTAGGTATATCATGAAATTTTAAATCAAGCAAGACTTTACCACCATTTTTGTTTATATAATTTATTATTTCAGGATGAACATCAAATAATAGATGACCTATTTTAAAAATATCAAAATTAAACTTTAAAGCTACATCTATAATTTTTTTTGCTTTTTCTAACTCAGTGTCTAAAGCAATTACTAATTTTGGACTTTTATATGTTAAAGAATTCATTAATATTCTAAGATAAAGAGTATTTTTTTAAAACCTTCTTTTCTAAGTTTATAATTTTTAATATGTTTTTTTGTGCTAAAGAAATTAACTCATCTAAAACTTTTAGGTTATATAATCCTTTTTCTGCTGTATATTGTAACTCTATAAGTTCTTTGTCTTCTGTCATAACTACAGTCATGTCAACTTCTGCGTTGTTGTCATCTTGTTGTGAAAGATCTACTACTTTTTTGCCACCAACAATGCCTACAGAGATACTTCCTAAAAATTTTTTTATAGGCATCTCTATTAGTTTTTTTTGTTTTATTAAATTATAAAAAAGTTCATACATTGCTATAAAAGCTCCGTTAATTGATGCGGTTCTTGTTCCTCCATCTGCTTGCAGTACATTACAATCAATAATAATAGTATTTGGTCCCAGTAGTTCTAAATTCACCACAGCTCGAAGTGAACGTCCAATTATTCTTGAGATTTCTTTTGTCCTTCCACTTGTTAGTTGTTGTTGTGGTGGATTCCTTTGTTGAGATGAGGATTGGGGTAACATAAAATACTCTGCAGTTATCCAACCAGAATTTGTACCTTTAAGATGAGGTGGTTGCCCTTGTTGAATTGTTGCACAGCATAACACTTGAGTGTTTCCCATGCAAAAAAGACAAGACCCAAGTGCAAATTTGTTGTAGTTGCGAATAATTTTTATTTTTCTCATAAGTTTTTTAAAAGTTCTTTTAGTTTTTCTAAATAATTTTCTGTTTTTAAATCTTTACTATTTATAGCAAAAGTAAACTTAGGTGTT
>JANXCA010000054.1 GCA_025060535.1 Endomicrobiia bacterium
AACCAAAACTTAGCTACACTTACGAAATTTTAAGCGGGTATGGACTCATTTCCTTTTTCATCTTCGCTATGGTCTATTTAAGGGACAAGCTATGAGGATTGCTTACGTTTACGATGCAGTTTACCCTTGGGTTAAAGGCGGAGCTGAGAAGAGAGTTTACGAGATAGGCAAAAGGTTAGCTGAGAGAGGACACGAGGTTCACTGGTTTGGTTTGAAGTGGTGGAATGGCGCAAATACTATTGAAAAAGATGGAATAATAATCCATGGAATTGGAAAATGGGACAATTTATACGTTAATGGCAGGAGATCAATTGGAGAAGGGATCTATTTTGGTTTAAAGACTCTAACAAGTTTAAAGGGGAAGTTTGATGTAATCGATTGTCAAAATTTTCCATATTTTTCGTGTTTATCGTCAAGAATAAAAGCATCTCTTATCGATTCTAAATTCTTTATCACTTGGTATGAAATATGGGGGGACTACTGGTACGAATATTTAGGCAGAAAAGGTTTATTCGGTTATTTAATTGAAAAATTGGTATCAAAAATCCAACATTATGCTATAGCAATTTCTGAAAAGATAAAAGAAGATTTAAAAGCCCTTGGATTTCCCGAGAGTAAAATATTAGTCATACCCAACGGTGTAGATTACTGCAGCATAAAAAAAATCGATCAAAGAGAAGAGAAATTTGATGTCATTTACGTTGGAAGATTGATTTCACATAAAAGAGTAGATTTACTAATAAATGCTATTGCAGAAATTAAAAAAGAGATTCCAGACATAAAATGCGGTATTATTGGTGATGGACCTGAAAGAGATAATTTAAGAAAACTATCATTGGAAAAGGAGCTTGCAGACAACATAAAATTTTTTGGATTTATAGAAGATGAAAAAGATGTTTTTTCAATAATTAAAGCTTCAAAAGTTTTTGTATTGCCATCAGTAAGAGAAGGTTTTCCAAATACAATTCTCGAAGCGAATGCTTGCGGTTTACCAGTTATAACTGTACGGCACAAAAAAAATGCTGGTGCCTCTGTGATATGGCAAGGAGAGAACGGTTTTGTGGTAGATCTAGATGCATGCGCAATAGCAAATAAAATCTTGGAAATTATTCAAAATACAGAAATACTTGAAAAGATGCGTAAAAGTTCATTAGAGTTTGCAAAAACGCATGACTGGTATAGAATAGTAGATTTAATTGAAAAAGCTTATAAAGAGGTAATTGAATGTCGTTAAGCTTTGAGAAAGCAATTGTAATTGGAGGAGCAGGTTTTATTGGGTCTAATCTCGTAAAGAGATTACTAGAGGAGGAGGTGGAAGTTCTAGTGATTGACAATCTCTTCACAGGAAGAAAAGAATTCCTCGATTCACGTGCAGATTTTGTTAAGATTGACATTAGATCAGAGAAATTAAAAGATAAAATATCTAAATTCATGCCAGATTTAGTTGTGCATATGGCTGCGATACACTATATCCCCTACTGTAATTCGCATCCTGAAGAAACTTTTGATGTTAATGTAATGGGTACGCGAAACATTTTGGAAATTTGTTCTATGCTACCAAGAAAACCGAAGTTTTTGTTCGCATCTTCAGCAGCTGTCTATCCTCCTCTAAAAATCCCTTTGAGTGAAGATTTAGCTGGCCCAATTGATATATATGGCAAAACGAAGCTGATTGGAGAAGATTTGACAAAAATATTTTTCAAAGATGCCTTAATAGTCAGATTGTTTAACGTTTATGGACCAAATGATCCTGTGCCACATTTAATTCCCGAGATACTAAAACAAATAAAAAAAGGTAGAAGGGAGTTAAAATTGGGAAACTTAACTCCAAGAAGAGATTACATACACGTTGATGATGTTTGCGATGCAATAGTTTCACTTTTAAGTAATATGAAAAGTGGAACATTCAACATAGGAACAGGATGTAGTTATTCCGTAAAAGAAGTCGTAGATGTTGTGAGTGAAATTCTTAATGAAAATATAAAGATAGTTCAAGACAAAAAAAAGGTTAGAAAAGTTGAAAGAGAAGACTTAGTTGCAGATATCTCAAAGATACAGAATGAAATAGCGTGGAGACCGAAAATTTCCTTCAAAACAGGTATTAAGAATTTGCTTGAAACCAATTTAGTATTATGAGAGTTTTAGCTATACCCGTAGAAGTCCCATCTCCTCTAAGTGGCGGGATTGCAACTTCAACGTCTCTTCTATACGCATTACTTGAGAAGTACGTAGACTTAACAATGTTGATATCTTCAAGATATGCTAAAAAAAATAATAAAAAATTATGGAATTCAATAGTCATTCCTGCAATTGGAAAAAGCATCTTGGAGATAATAAGTTTCGGTAAAAATGCAGCGAAGTATATTAATAAGAATCACAAAAATTATGATGTTATACATCTACACTTGCCTTTGGGTTTGGGAGTTTTGCATTTTTTAGAAAAAGAGGTGATGAATAAAGTACTCGTAACTTTTCACACAACATATGTTGGATATAATAATATGTTCAAATTAATAAAATTAAATGAAATTAAATATATTGACGACTTTTTCGGTAAGTTTGGCTATTATAGTGTTATGAATAGAATAGAGCGAAAGTTATCAAAAAAGATAATTTTCGCTTCTGCGGTGTCGAAGGGAGTTGCAAATGAACTCATTAGTCACTATGAACTTGAAAAAGTTGAAGTCATACCTAACGGGATCGACCAAACTATAGAGAGAAATGAAATAATTCCAGATTGGATACTTTTTGTAGGACGTTTAACAGTTCAGAAGGGACTAATTGATTTATTGAAAGCTATAGAAGTTCTGAAAAATGAAGGTTATAAATTCAATTTAAATATTTGTGGCCGTGGATATCTTGAAAAATTCATTTCAAGTTATATACATAAAAAAAAGTTGGAAAAATTTGTAAACCTTAATGGATTCGTTTCAAGAGATAGATTAGTTTATTTCTACCAGCATTCTAATTTGGGAGTTATACCTTCTCTATACGAAGGTTTTCCTATGGTTGGTTTAGAAATGGCTTCTGCTGGTATGTCCATAGTTGCAACTGATGCGTCCAGAATCCAAGAAATAGTTTGTGAGGAGAATAAAGATTTTATAGTTCGTTCAAGAGATTTTAGAACTCTAGCTAATAAAATTGCAAATCTACTTGAAAATATTGACCTACCAATTCAGATAGGAGCTAAAAATAAGGCTAAATGTAGAAAAGAGTATGATATAAACAACATTGTAAAAAAATACTTGAAATTTTATTATATTATTTCAAGTTATAAATAGTTCATTGAAATTCGCTAAAGTAGTAGAAAGATAATATAAACAAAATATTGCATAAAATTATTAACTCAAAAGTCTTTGGCTGTTGAAAATATGAAAATTATAGATTTTTTCCAAGCAAATGACTGGGAGATTAAGAAATTTCTTAAAATGGTAGCTTTAGTGCAGTTTATCGTCTTAATTCTTGTTTTTCTCGATTTTGAAAACTTTATGGAAGATTTTAGATTTTATATTGTTAGACAAATTGTCGTTTTTGTATACTTAACCTTTATTCCAGGTCTAGTAATTCTAAGAATTTTAAGGATGCATAACCTAGGTTCAGCAAAAACTTTATGCTACTCAGTTGGGTTAAGCTTAGCCATAATCACGTTTTTAGGACTTTTTGTAAACACATTTTATCCAATTTTTAGAATTAAACCTATAACGATTTTACCGCTAATTTTGACGTTCACTATAGTAGTTTTTTTATTATGCTTAGGTGCATATATTAGAGATAAAGATTTTTATCGTGAAGAACGGAATATAGAAATTATACTATCTCCAAAAATCCTCTTTCTTCTATTTTTACCTTTTTTGACTATTTTAGGAGTATTTATCTTAGAATATTATGGAATTAACTTTATACTTTTGACTTTAATAATTTTTATATCATTTATATTAGTTTTTCATAAATCTTTTTTAAATACCGCTATTTTGGCTGTGTGGGTTATTTCTCTTTCACTATTACTTCATAACTCAATGGTAAGCGAATACATAAGATTATCTGATAATGTTGGTGAAATAAAATTTATTACGAAAGTAATAAATGATGGACATTGGAATCCAGATTATCCTCATCATCTTTATACCATGCCTGCGATAACTCTTTTACTTCCAATCTATGTAATTTTTACAAATTTGAATGTATTTATTGTTTATAAAATTTTTGTACCTTTCTTGTATTCTATAGTTTCTATAGTATTATTTTTAATATATAATAATTATACGCGAAATAATCGAATTGCCTTTTTAGCCGTATTTTTCTTTATAAGCTTTTATGAATTTTATACATGGGCGGGTATAACTGCCAAAGTAACTCTTAGCGGCCTTTTTTTATCTTTATTCTTATTATCAATATTTTATAAAGAGAATAAATTAATATCAATAATTTTTGCTAGTCTAATTGTTTTATCGCATTATGGAACTGCCTACATAATATTATTTATAATTATTTTTTCTTATATTTTCGCAAAAATTTTAAAAGAAAAAAATTTTATTATTAATTTAAATTTAATAGTATTTATTATAATATTTTCGATTGCTTGGTACTTATATACTTCGCATGGCTTGTGGTTTGAAAGTATGATTAACTTGGGAAGTCATATCATTACCTCGGTATTTGATTGGATTATTATACCAGAAGAGAGTTATATTAATAAAGTTGCTTTATCGAAAATCTCTCTTTCGTTAGAAATTTTGAAGATTTTAATTGTTATATCTGGTATTTTTTTACTTATTGGTCTTACAGGTGTTATAATAAAAAATAGGAAAATAGATTCATATGAACTCCTTTCGTTGGGTTTTGTCTTACTTTTAGGTGTTCTTTTTATAGGTTTTGCTTCTGGAGCAGCAACTCCGGATAGAATTTTTCACTTATCATCTTATCTTTTATCTCCTTTTGTTTTAATAGGCTACTTAAGTATCATAGGAGTAATAAAAAAATTCATAAAAAAATTTACATTTGAAACTCCTATCTTGATTTTTTTAATTGTATTTCTGCTTGTGAATGTTGGATTTATCTCTGAAACTTTAACAAAAGATTTTCCAGGAGCAAGTGTTGTTTTAAGTAAAAATAGACTGCTTGAAAAAGGTAATTTAGCTGAAAAAGAGTATATAGGGTTTATTTACACTACGAAAGCAGAAGCCACATCAATTAAATGGTTAAAGAGTTACTACGATGCAAACATAAAAGTTCTTACAGATCACACTGGACTTTCTAAGTTTGCTTATTTTGGATTTGAAAATGCTTCTGTGTATCGTCAGATCGTGCACTATTTGGAAGGTAAACAATTATCATATTTATATATAAGCAATTTTAATATTCGTGAGAAAATTTTATCAAGTAAAACGCTGATTTACTCCAAAAACTTATCGTCTGACACTTACTTAATAAATTATGCAAAAGTTTGTTATGAGATTATATATTCTAATGCAAATAGTGCAGTGTATGTCGTAAAACTAAAATAGGTGAGTTTATAGTATGGCTTTGGATTTTACTAAAAACAAAAAGTATTTTATCTTTGCAATAAAAGAAACTTTGAAATTTATTTCTGACATTCCTTTAGTAGTTCTATCATATCTTATACCAAAAGAATCCAATTTATATGTGTTTATCTCTCATGTTGGGGATAAGTTTAATGATAATCCAAAATACCTATATTTTTATTTCAAGAAAAAAGGCAAAAAAGTTGTTTATATCTGCTCTGACAAGTCACTTCTTAAAAGATTAACCGAAAAAGGGATAAATGCTGTATACTCCTTTTCTTTAAAAGGAATTTGGACAATTGCAAGAGCAAAATATATATTTATTACACATAGCGTCAAAGGAGTCTCGAGGTCGCTGATTGGTGGAATTTTAGGGAATTTTAACATAATCCAAACCTGGCACGGAATAGGATTTAAATCCATCGCACTTTTAGATCCCAATAGTCTTCTAAAAATCTTACAAATTATCATAAGTACAAAAATCTTAAAGGTTATCGTAGGTATTAGATTTAAAGTCATTCTAGCAACTTCTGATGCTATAAAAGAAAAGTTTGAAAAAGCTTTTAGTTCTAAAAATGTTTTTATTACTGGTTTACCAAGAAATGACGTCTTATTTAACCATAGTTTTCTCTTTGTAGATTATAGGAGAGATTTAGGATTGAATAAATTTGATAAAGTCATCCTTTACGCTCCAACTTTTAGAGAGAGGCAATATGCTTACCCTTTCACAGATGATTTTTTAGAAAAACTAGATAAATGGTTAGCAGAGAAAAATTACATATTGCTAGTTAAAAAGCATATCTACGATAGAGCTTTAAAAGTAGAATCTAATTACAAGAGAATTTGGGATATAAGTGATAAAGTTGAAGATGTTCAAGAGCTTTTACCCCATATAGACGTTTTAATTTCAGACTACAGTAGTATAATAACAGATTTTGCTTTACTGAGGAGACCTATAATCTTGTATATCTATGATTTAGAAAGATTCATAAAGGAATGCAGAAGTTTTTATTTCGATCCTCGGGAGGTATTTCCCGGACCTTTTGCTTACTCTCAGGAGGAACTAATTAAAATCTTATCTGATATGAGTTGGTTTGAGGATTCAAACTATAAAGAAAGATACGAAAAGTTTTTAGATTTTTTCCATAAATATAAAGATGGTAAGAGTTGCGAAAGAGTAGAGAAGTTGTTGGAGGAGATATCGTGAAAAACATCGGCATCATTTTGGCAGCAGGAGAAGGAAGAAGGATGAATACTAATTTTCCAAAACAGTTCATTAAAATTGGTGAAAAAATGATATTGGAATATGCAATAGAAAACATGAGCAAAGCGAACGTCGATGAAATATTTTTAGTGATACATCCTAAGTATCTTGATATAGGGGAAAAAATTCAAAGAAAGTATGAAAAAGTAAGTAAACTTATAAATGGAGGTAGAACTAGAAGTGAATCTATTTTTAATTCTATCAGCTATATCATTGATGAAAATTTAAATGGAAAGATAATAATTAATGATGCCGTAAGACCTTTTGTTTCATCCCACACGATAAATGAGATGTTGGATCTTTTGAATGTTTATCCAATGGTTGTATTTTGTTCTAAAATAACAGGTTATCTAGTATTTACTGGAGAATCAAATACAATTAAAAAAGTTGAAGATAGAAAATTCTGGAGGATTATCAGCGCGCCAGAAGGTTATCGATCAGATTTTCTTAGGGAAGTATTTAAGAAAATCGATCGAGCTGAAGTATTAAGATACGAAGCCTTTATTGATTTGATTATTACTAAGTGTCCAGAACAATATGTGTATCTTTATGAGTCGGAAGAATTTAATTTTAAAATAACTTATAATTCAGATTTAAAAATAGCATCGCTTCTTCAGACTTTAGATGTTCTTGAAAATTTTATAGAGAGGGATAAAAAATGAGAGTCCTAAACATATACGATGGTCCTGAGAGAGTTTATCCGGGTTTAGGTTCAGTACCTTCAGTTGTATATTATTTGGCAAAGAGCTTAGCAAAAAAAGGAGTAGAGGTGACGATCGTTGAGAGGAGATGGCAAGGGACTGAATACAGAGAAGAGTTTGATGGAATAATATTTGAAAGATTTGATCTTAAAATTTCATCAAATAAATCTAATGAAGAGACTGTTGCTAGAGAAATCAGAAAGTTTACAGGCTTAACTAAATTTATACTCGATAGATTCGTTTTTGCTCTAAAAGTTAGTAAATATATTGACTATGATAACTTTGATGTAATTCACGTGCATTTACCTTTTTCTTCAAATATTTTAATAAATTTAAACAGAAAATTAAGAAAAAAAATGATTTACACGGCTCATGTAGGTGAAGAGAGAAAAAGATTCGGTTTGAGCAAAGACTCTCCTTTTTTGTTAAAGGTCTTTTCTCCAGACCTTTACCTTGTAAAAAGAGTTGCAAAAACCGTAGTTTTAAATGAGCCATTGAGAAAAAAATTAGTCGAAAAAGGCATTCCAGAAAAAAAGCTCGAAGTAATTCCAAACGGTGTTTGCGTTGAAGAATTCAACATTCCAAGAGAGAAAATCGAAATAGTTAAGAGGAAATATGATATCGAAGGAACTGTTGTGATGTTTGCTGGAACAGTGACACCAAGAAAAGGGGTTGAACATCTGATCAAGGCTGGAGAAATTTTGAAAGACGAAGAAGTTTTATTCTTAGTCGTAGGACCTCTCGACATCGATAAAGAGTATGCTAAAAAGGTTATAGAGTATGTAAAAAATAAGGAGATAAATGCAAAGTTTACGGGCGTTGTTCCTTACGAAGATTTAAAGGCTCTTTATTCAGCTTGCGACATCTTTGTTTTACCTTCTTTTGAGGAGGGTGATCCCATCGCTTTAAAGGAGGCACTTGCATCTGGAAAACCTTTGATAGGCTCAAATGTAGGAGGTATACCTATGCAGATAAGAGATGGTTGGAACGGATTTTTAGTGGAGCCAGCAAATGAAAAGCAGTTGGCTGAGAAAATAAGATATCTAGTTGAAAATGAAGAAGAAAGAGTTAAAATGGGAGAAAGAAGTAGAGAACTTGCTAAAAAAGAGTTTGATTGGAAGAAAATTGCAGAGAGATACATAGAAGTTTATAAGAGTATTTTATGAGAGTGGGGTTTTTTGTCGGAAACTTTTTACCCGGGAGTAACTTTGGTGGTGGAGAAGTTGTAGCATATAATCTTGCTCGTGAAATTTCGAAAAAGCACGAAGTCCTTGTTTTTAGTTCAGGAGAGGATAGAAAAAATTCTACTAAGAAATTAAACGACAAAATGGTAGTTTACAACTACTCTACTCTTTTTAAAATCTATGGAAGAAAAGTTTCATTGAATCTGATCTTTAAGCCTTTAAAAGAGAAAGTAGACATAGCACATGTGCATATAATGTCCTCGCCTATAGAATTGATTTCAGTTCTACTTTATGCAAAAAAGAGAAAAGTACCTCTGATGGCCACATACCATGGAGATACCATAGCTATTCGAGGTGGAATTGTTTACAAGATGAGTGTGAAAACTTTGAATTATTTTGTTAGAAAGGTTCTTGAGAATGCAGATGTTATAATCTCCCCTTCAGAACACTACATAGAAGAATCAAAATTACTGAAAAATTATAAAAATAAAATTAAAGTGATTCCAAACGGAATACATTTAGAAAATTTTAATATACCGATATCAAGAGAAGAGATAAGAAAGAAACTTAATCTCCCAAATGAAATACCGATTGTTTTATTCTTTAGCACTCTTCATCCCAAAAAGGGTCCAGACGTCTTGTTGAAAGCCATGAAATTTGTACTTACTAAAAAAGATGCAATGCTATTAATTTGTGGTGAAGGAATTATGAGAAATGAGTTACAAAAGTTGGCAAAAAAATTGAATATCGACAAATTTGTTCGATTCGAAGGTTTTGTTAGCGAAGAGTTAAAACCGCTATACTTCAAAGCTTCTGATATCTTTGTTTTGCCTTCCACGATGTCAACCGAAGTTTTTCCTGTTGCTTTACTCGAAGCATCAGCTGCCGGATTGCCGATGGTGGTGAGTGATTTAAAAACTTTCGGATGTATCGTGGAAGATGGTTATAACGGTGCTTTTACAAGAAAAGGGGACGAAAAGAGCTTAGCAGACACCATAATCTACCTTTTGGATAATGAAGACGAAAGAAAAAGAATGGGCAGAAATGCAAAAGAAAAAGTTAAGGATTTTACATGGGACAAGATTGCCGAAAATTATGAGAAAATTTATGAGGAATTATTATGAAAATTGGTGTCTCTCTTGGCTCTTTTATTAATTCAACGTTTGAAGGAGCGATAAAATTTTGTTTAAAATTGTCTGAAGAATACAACCTGAACGCTGTAGAGATTCGCCTTGAGAGAGAAAACTGTAGAGCTTCTATCTGGCCATGGGAGATAACAAGTGAGCTTAAAAAACTGAAATCTGTGTAGCCAAATGGATAACAGTCTCAACACCATTAACAAATTTTTAACAAATTCATAGTCTCTTAAATCTCCTATACAATTGGAAAATCTCTAAATGGCCTCAAATCAACTCCAATTGCATTTTCGAAGTGCTCGAGAATGTAAGATCCAATTTGACCAGAAGCACCAGTAATTAGGATCATTATACTAACATGCCTTGTTTGGTATTTCACTTTTATCTTCCGCTAAGCGATTCGAAAAGAGAAAAGATTATAAACTTTAGCTTTGAACCTAAACACTAAATTTAGAGTTTGCATAAAAGTAGTATTAATGGGTTTGAATATGACTCGGTTTGTATTATGGAGAGCTATAGCGGTGATCTTGCGATTTGTGATGGATATCCCATTAATTATCCTATCATATATAATCCCAAAGGATAAAAACCTATATGCATTCATTTCTGGCAGTGGAGATATATTTTATGGCAATCCTAAATACCTTTACTTTCATTTCGAAAGAAAGGGTAAAAAAGTAGTATATCTTTGTTCCAATAAAAAGTTAGTTAAAAAAT
>JANXCA010000055.1 GCA_025060535.1 Endomicrobiia bacterium
TTCCTTCTTCTAAACCACTATATTCAATTTCACCTTCCTTTGTAGCTATCACAGGAATTGAATAAGCATCCCAATCTGCAATAAGTTGATCTTTTGTTACATATTCTCCATCACTCACATAAATTCTACTTCCATAAGGAAGCTGCCAATCTTGCCTAGAATTTTTACCAGAAAGCCTTATTACAGCATCACTTGACAACACAATATACATCTTTCTATCTTCCTCTTGTTTTTGGATCATTTCAAACTTTTTCTCATCACTAATACCTCTACTAGAACGGTATTCTACTTTCCCATCAAATGGAGCTCTAATAGAGGATTTTCTTGCTAAGGTTGCAGCAGCTCCACCTATATGAAATGTCCTTAAAGTAAGCTGAGTACCAGGTTCACCTATAGATTGAGCTGCTACAATGCCTACTGCCTCACCAACTTTCACAAGTTCTCCAGTAGATAAATCCATACCATAGCACTTAGCACATACTCCGTTTTTACTTTCACAAGTCAAAACTGATCTTATAGGTATACTCTCATGAACACCTAATTTAACAATCTCATCTGCTTGTTCTTCAGTAATCATTTCACCAGCTTTAATAGTCTTTGTGACTATCTTTCCAGGAGATTCTTCTATATCATAACTTATATTTTCAGCAGCAACTCTTCCCACAATTCTTTCTTTTAAACTTTCAATAACTTCATCTCCTACTCTCAAAGCTGAAACTTTTATTCTATTAATAGTACCACAATCCTCTTCAGTAACAACTATATGATGTGCAACATCTATTAATCTTCTTGTAAGATAACCTGCTTCTGAAGTTTTTAAAGCGGTATCGGATAATCCTTTTCGTCCTCCATGTGCAGAAATAAAATACTCTAATATACTTAAGCCTTCACGGAAATTAGAAAGTACCGGAGTTTCTATAATTTCTCCAATTTCACCACTAATTTTTCTTTGTGGTCTTGACATTAAACCACGAATAGAAGAAAGCTGTTTCACTTGATCTATATTACCTCTTGCCCCTGATTCTGCCATAAAGTAAACCGAATTAAATCTTGGCTTATCAGGTGAATATTTTTCCTCACCTTGCTGTCTCATCTGCTGTTTCATCTGTTCAGTAATTTTTTGTATAGTTTCAGACCATATATCTATAACAGAATTATATCTCTCTTTTTCTGTAATTACACCTTCTTTTGCTTGCTTTTCTATTTCCTTGATCTTCTTCCAAGCTTCTTCTATTGCTTTATCTTTTCCTTCAGGGATTAACATATCATCTACAGAAATAGTAAATCCACAAATAGTAGCATAATGATATCCTAACTTTTTCAATTCATCTAAAAAGACCACTGTTTTATAACTCCCACATTTATGATAACATTCCTGAACTATATTGAAAAGTTCCTTTTTTCCAACAAAATAATTTTTAAATCTCAACTCTTGAGGTAAAATATCATTAAAAATAATACGTCCTACAGAGGTATAACTTTTCCACGTAGAAGGATCTTTTAAATCTTCTTCTTTTTCTTTTATTTCAGTAATGCCATAAACTTTTATTTTAGCATTCAAATTTATATATCCATGACTAAACGCATATAAAGCTTCTTCAGGAGAGCTAAAAATAAAGCCCTCACCTTTTTCACCTTGTTTTATAGAGGTTAAATATCCTACACCTAAAACTATATCTTGAGTTGGACCTATTAAAGGCTTACCATTTGCTGGAGAAAACAAACTATGATAAGACATCATCAATAATCTTGCTTCTGCAATTGCTTCTAATGTTAAAGGCACATAAACTGCCATTTGATCCCCATCAAAATCAGCGTTAAACGGAGTACAAACCATAGGATGTATTTTTATAGACTTCCCTTCCACTAACACAGGTTCAAATGCTTCTATACTTGGTCTATGTAAAGTAGGAGCTCTGTTTAACAATACAGGATGATGTCTAATTATCTCCTCCAAAATATCCCACACATCAGAACTTTTGCTTTCTGCTATTAATTTTGCTTTTTTAAGAGTAACATTATATTTTTTCATTATCTTATAAAGAATATATGGTTTAAATAACTCAAAAGCCATATCTTTCGGCAACCCACATTGATACAGTTTTAACTCTGGACCAACTACTATCACACTTCTTCCTGAATAATCTACTCTTTTACCTAAAAGATTTTGTCTAAATCTACCTTGTTTGCCTTTAAGTATATCTGTTAATGATTTCAAAGGTCTTTTTTGGGAATTTAAAATAGGATGTTTCTTAGCAGAGTTTTCTATTAAGGCATCTACGGCTTCTTGTAGTAGACGCTTTTCATTAAGTATTATAAGTTTTGGAGTACCTGCAAATAATTCTTTTTTCTCTCCCTTTTCATCACTACCACAAAATTTTTTTAATCTATTATTTCTATGAATAACTCTTCTGTATAACTCGTTCAGATCACTACTTGCAAACTTCCCACCTTCTATAGGTACCAAAGGTCTTAAATCTGCAGGTAACACAGGTAATACTTGCAACACCATCCACTCAGGTCTAATATTATTAGATAAAAAGCTTTCTATAATTTTATATCTTGTAATAAGTTTACTTCTAATCGCTATCTGAGTGGTCTTTTCTATATTGTACTTAGCAAAAAGTTCATATAATATTTCTAAAACTTCTAATGGTAGCTTTTTATTATTATATTCAACTATTAACTTATCTGAAAGCTCATTTATAAATTGTTTGTTAAAATTATTAGTAATATCTTTAAACGAATCTATAAGTTTTGAATCTTTTAGATATTTAAGAATTAGCTCTATTTTGCCAATATCTTCTAAAAATTTTTTCTGATCTGAAATATATTCATTAAATAGATTTCTAATTCTCATCACATTTTCGGCATTAGAAATACTTTCTAATTCTTTCTTAATATCTTCAAGAATTTTTTCTAAATCCTCGTCTCTGAGTAGTCGCCATATAGCTTCAGCATTAGTAAGAACTTTAGCGGTAAGATAATTTTTGTTATTAGAAAGATTTCCAACATAACGTTCATCGTCAGTTATAGCATCAACTAGTTTGTATGAAAGTATTTCTATAATTGCCTCATATAGCTTTTTATCATTATCTATTTTCTTATTAGTCATCTTAGCCAACAAACTACATAAAACACTGGATACTTCTGACTTTTGATTTATCTCATTTTTTAATACTTTTATAAACTCATAACTATTTCCATATGCTTCTAAGTGTTTTATGAGATTTTTAGGACTTAATACAAATTTTCTATCAAAATGAATTTTAGATTTCTTAGCAGCTTCGATAATTTTATTCCAAAAACTTTCTATATTTTCTTTATGAGCTTTTTCTTTTATTCCAACTATCTCTAAACTTTCATTTTTAATTTTTTCTAAGACTCTTACTACAACTTCTTGAATATTATCTATTTTTTCTACTACTACCCAAGAAATCCCATATATAATGTCTCTAACATCTTCCTGCATCATATCAAGTATTAAGGCTATTTTTGAGGGAGATTTTCCAAAATACCAATAATGAGCTATTGGCACAACTAAATTAATATGTCCCATACGCTCTCTACGAACCGAAGATGTAGTAATCTCTACACCACACCTATCACACACTAATTTCTTCGTTGTAGAAGCTACTGTAGTGAGAGATTTTTTATACCTCCCACAACTACATTCAAAATCCCTTACTGGTCCAAAAATTTTTTCACAAAATAACCCATCTCTTTCAGGTCTCAAAGTCTTATAATTTAGAGTTTCGGTTTTTTTCACTTCACCATAAGAAAGTTCTTTTATTTTTTCAGGAGAACTTATAGATATTCTTATCGCTCCAAAATAACTCATATCAATATTTTGTTTTTTCTTTAGATTTAGTTTCATTTCTTTTTTTACCTCTAAAATTTAAAAAACTTAAATTCCTTCTTTATAAGATTTAATTACAGACTCTTTGCTAAACTGAGAATGTTTAAGTTTTGCTTTTTTGGGCAATAATTCTATATTCAACGCTAATGCTTGCAACTCTTTAACTAAAACTTTAAAAGATTCGGGAACTCCTATATAAGTAATAGGTTCTCCTTTAATAATTGATTCGTAAACTCTTCTTCTACCTTCTAAATCATCACTTTTTACTGTCAAAAATTCTTGCAAAGTATAAGCTGCTCCATAACCTTCTAAAGCCCATACTTCCATCTCTCCAAATCGCTGACCTCCAAAATGCGCTTTTCCACCTAAAGGTTGTTTTGTAACTAATGAATAAGGACCTGTACTACGCGCATGAATTTTGTCCTCTACCATATGAATCAGCTTCATTATATACATATTACCCACAAAAACTTTCTCCATAAAAGGTTCACCAGTTCTTCCATCATACAATGTGAATTTACAACTCTCATCAGGAAGATATTTATCTGGAACATTTCTTTTCTTTAGTTCTTCTTTAGCTTTTCTAATCTCATTTTTTACTTCTTCCTCTGATGGTCCATCAAAAGGAGGCACTATATACTGAATTCCTAACTGTTTAGCTGACCATCCTAACATTGCTTCAAATAACTGCCCTACATTCATTCTTGAAGGAATACTTAATGGAGATATCACCACATCCACAGGAGTCCCATCTGGCAAAAATGGCATATCTTCTTCTGGAAGTATTTTAGCTACTACACCTTTGTTACCATGTCTACCTGAAAGCTTATCACCTACCTGAATTTTTCTCAAAGATGCAATGTATACTTTCACGGATTTCAATACTGTCAAAGGAAGATCCTCAGGATTTCCTTTTTTGACTTTTTCTTTTTGAGAATTTATAATCTCTTCTGCTGCTTTCCAAATTTCTGAGTAGTATTTTTCTACTAACTTACTATCTTCATGTTTACTTACATATTTTTTTATCTCATCTATTTTCCGTTTTATTTCTTTATGTTTTTCTTTCAATGTATTTAATATTTCTTTTTGTTTAGATTTGCTAATCTTTTCAGTACGAACTAATACCTGTCTCCAAATAACCTTCCCTGTCAATCCTGGAGGTACCTCTAAAGGCATGGCTTTACCACTTTCGATTTTCTTACCAAATATCGCTTGAAGCAATTTCTCCTCAACAGTAGTAGCTTGTTCACTAGTAGGTACCACTTTACCTACCAATATATCCCCTGTTTTTACTTCCGTACCTATATTCACTATACCCTCTTCATCTAAATTCTTAAGTTTCTCTTCAGTGATATGTTCACCAGGTAAATCCCTAGTAATTTCTTCAGGACCTAATTTTGTTTCTCTTGCATCTGTTTCAAACTCTGTAATAGTAATAGATGTAAAGACATCTTCTTTTACTAATCGCTCTGAAATTAAAATGGCATCTTCAAAATTATATCCTTCAAAACTCATAAATGCCACTAACACATTTTTACCTAAAGCAAGCTGTCCATTATGAGTACACAAATTTCCAGCTATAACTTCTCCCTTTTTTACTTTCTGACCTTTTGAAACATTTGGTAGGTAATTTACTATCGTATCTTGATTGCTTCTTTGATATTTTGTTAGATAATAAAAATCTAACTCTCCATCTTCCGATAAAATAACTATTTCAGAAGCATCCACAAAAACTACCTCACCTGCTCTTTTTGCTAATATACAACCTCCAGAATCTCTTGCAACATTTTCTTCAATACCTGTAGCAACTAAAGGTGCTTCTGGGAATAACAAAGGAACTGCCTGACGCTGCATGTTTGCACCCATTAATGCTCTGTTTGCATCATCGTGTTCTAAAAATGGAATTAAACTTGCTGAAACTGACAACATTTGTTGAGGAGAAATATCTATAAACTGGACTTCAGAAGAATCTATATATTTTACTTCTCCTCTAACACGAGCTAAAATATTTCCTTTCTTAAGAGTAGTCTCATCTTCTAATGCATCTATTGAAGCTATTACATACTCCTCTTCTTCATCAGCTGTAAGATATTTTATTGTGGAGGTTAACTTTCTATTTTCAACTTTTATATAAGGTGTTTCAATTAAACCATATTCATTTACTCTAGCATATAGTGCTAAAGAAGTAATCAAACCAATATTTGCTCCTTCAGGAGTTTCTATAGGGCATAATCTTCCATAATGAGATGAATGAATATCTCTTACTTCAAACCCAGCATGTTTTCTTGTTAATCCTCCAGGACCTAAAGCTGAAATTCTACGTTTAGATGTAATATCACTTAGTAGATTTGTATTATCTAAAAATTGAGATAATTCTCCTGTAGCAAAGAATTTTTTAATACTTGTAGCAATACCCATATTATTTACTACATTTCTTGGGGTCAAGTTTCTTATTCCTTTTTCTTTAGAAAGTATATTTACTATCATTTCTTTGGTTGCTCTTACCGACTCCAATGCTCCTAATCTGAAAACATCTTCAAGCTGTTTACCTACAGGTCTTATGTGTCTGTTTCCTAAATGATCTATATCATCAATTTCAGGTTTAAATTTCCCTAAAATCAATTCATTATTGTTTAATTTTAATAAATACTTAACCGTAGCAACTATATCTGCAACAGTTAAAATAGTAGTAGTTTCTTTGGGTTTCTCAAAGATAGCGAAGTCAGATTTTGTCTGTTTTATTTCTTCATATATCAAATTTAACTTCTTATTAATTTTTAATCTACCAACCTCAGATAAATCGTATCTTCTTGGATTAAAGAATAACATATCTATATAATTCTTGCCTCTCTTGAGCTCAAACATGGTATCTAATCTCATTATTCGATATATTCGTTCTATAGCATCCTCATTTGTAGTAGTGTCATCTTTTTGTAAAGTCTTTAATATTGCTGTATTTCTTGTATCAGAATATCTTACTATCTTTATTTTGTTTTCTCCTATAGATCTAATTTTTTCTATAATTTTTTTACCTTCATTTACATCCCTATCCAAAACTGTTAACACTTCAAAAAGTACCTCTCCAGTGGTTTTATCAATAATATCTTCTGCTAAAAATATTGAATTTCCTACTTTCTTATCTTGTTTTCTTTTCTCTTCAATAGAATCCAATTCTTTTTCTAAAGCTTCTAAACTAATCTCTTCACAGTAACAAAATAAATCAATAATTTCTTGAGTAGAAATATTTATAGCCTTTAGAAGATAAGTAACAGGAAACTTTTTTCTTTTATCAATAGAGACATAGAGTACATTTTCAGAATCAAATACAAATTCTAACCAAGACCCTCTATAAGGAATAATAGAAGCTTGATAAAGAGGCTTTCCTTCCTGAGAAATTTCTTCCTCTTCTTCAAAAAACACTCCAGGAGAACGATGAATCTGAGTTATTACTACTCGTTCGGTGCCATTTATTATAAATGAACCATTTGGTGTCATCAGTGGAATATTAGCTAAGTATACTTCTTCATCTATAATTTTGGGTTCTTCATTTTTTCTTTCTATTATTAATCTAAACTCAACAATTAATCTACTATCATAACTCTTCCCAGTAAATTGACAAGCTTCTCTATTATATGGAAAAACAAGCTTACCACCAATATTAGTAATAAAGTTATAAATATAATCTTCCTTATTATTTTCTAAAGGATATTTTGGAGGTAATAATTTATAATCCTTGTATTGTAATGTAACAGTAATATCATTGCTTTCTACACTCAAACCAGAAGGTATTATTTTAACTTCAACTCCATATTCCTTTAGTTGATTTTTGATTTTTTTACATTCTTCATCATCAACATCTTCTAAAATAATTGTGGGCAAAATAAATACACTTCTTTCTATATCTTTAGGATCTTTATTAGTAATTTTAGACAAAAACTTTATCGCTTTCTCTCTCTCACTTTGCTTCTCTGGTAGAGTTTCTACAGAAATATGACACTTACCTACCATTCCAAAAACATCCATCAATACTCCATGAATCCCAACTTTTTTTCTATTTTCTAACAGAATATCTTTTTGTAAAAATTCTTCAAATGATCTTTTCTGTAACTCTATAAAATAAGGCAAATTTTCTAAAGTTCTTTTTTTTGAAAAATTATATTGAAGAAGTTTCTTTTGTTTCATAAAATTTTTTTATCCCGTTTTTAATATATTTTTTATATTTTTTATTTTTACTTTAACTCCACAGTAGCACCTGCTGCTTCCAATTTTTTCTTTATATCTTCTGCTTGTTCTTTTGGAATATTTTCTTTTATAGGTTTCGGTAAACTATCTACTAAATCTTTTGCTTCTTTTAGTCCTAAACCAGTTATTTCTCTTACTACTTTTATAACCTGTATTTTATTACTTCCAGCATTTGTCAATATAACCGTAAAGTCTGTCTTTTGTTCTTGTTCTGCTACCGCACCTCCACCCGAAGCAACCATTCCAGCTTGAGGAACAAATCCAATAGGTTGAGCTTGAATACCAAATTTCTCTTCTAACATTTTTACCAAATCAGCTAATTCAACTACTGTAAGACTACTTATTGCATCTACTATATTATTAAGTTTTTCACTCATAGAATTATATTACCCTCCTTAAAAGTTATTATTATTTACTAACAGACTTCTTTTCTAGTATAAATAACAATGAAGTGATAGGATTTTTTAAAGTTAATATTAACCTTCTTAAAGGAACACCACATAGATATATCAACTTAGCCACAAGTTCTTTTTGAGAAGGCAATTTTGAGATTTCTCTTATTTTGTTAGCATCTACTATACTATTATAGACATACCCTCCTATAATTTTAAAATTTTCATATTGCTTTTCATAATCTACAATAGACTTTAAAATCTCCTGAATACTTTGTTCATTATCAGAGTAAACAATACCTACACTTTTATTAATAAACTGTCTCAATTCTTTTACATCTGATTTATTAAGTGCTAACTCAAATAATTTATTCTTAATTACCTTAAACTTACTATTATACTTTAATAAGTTTCGTCTCAACTCAGTAATTTGAGCAACATTAAGACCATCATAATTAGCTATTACTAAAACTTTACTCGAAGAGATTATATTTAAAAAGTTGTTAATTAAATTTTCCTTTTCTGTTCTACTTAATCTATGTTTTTGTGCTGTCTTATACATAAAACTCTATATCCTTTTTAATTAATTAAATACATAATAAAAAACTTACAAACCAATTTAATTCTTTTTTTAAAGAATAAGAAATACAAAAATTTATCCTTTCTTTTTTCGATAAACTAAAAGTAACTCCTCCATAACCTAAAAAAGAATAATCTCTATCTTTTATCTCATAATAGTTGTATCTATCTACTATGGAAAAATCTCTAATAGACATACTTACTCCATAATTTAAGTTAATGGATTTTGTGACAATTTTTGAAAACAAAATATTAAAAGACAAATCAGATAGTTTCAAATCGGTATCAATCTTATATTTGTCATTTAAATCATCCTTCAAAAAATCAAAATTCTGCTTTAACATATAGTTTTCTACTCCCACTAAAATAGCATCACTTACAACTGTCACAGGTAAAAAAGATAAGTACATTCCTATATTATACTCAAAACCATAATCTAGCGGAATTAATTCTTTTTTAGAACCAATTAAACATTTACTTTTGTCTATCATACCACAACCAATTCTATAAAAAATTTTATCATTATGTAGTTTAAAGATAAAAGATTTTCTTATACTTTCCACATTCAAAAAAATCTCATACTCTTTATACACATCACTAAAATACTTAAATGTCTTACCATCTATATCAACTAGCACTTCTTCTTTATCAAAATGACCACAAACTAAACTTTTCTCCAATGCTGATCTACTAACAACAATTCTGTATTTATCATCACTTGTGATTTCTAACATATCAAACATATTGTAGTTTGCTACTAATTTTGAAAAAAATACAATTATAATTATAACAAGAAAAAAACTTTTTCTCATCAAGTAATCAAAAATCCTGGCGACGACCTACTCTCCCGACCGCGAGTTAGCAGTCAGTACCATCGGCCCTGGCGAGCTTAACTTCCGGGTTCGGAATGTGACCGGGTGTTTCCTCGCCGGTATAGTCACCAGGATAAATTATCTTATAAATTTAGAAAAGACATTATATTTTGACTAAGAATAGGATCAAATGATATGGCTATTCCGCACGGCCGATTAGTGCTGGTTAGCTCAACCGATTACTCGGCTTACACACCCAGCCTATCCTCTAGTAGTTACCTACTAGAGTCCCTTTCGGGAAACCCGTAGTCTACGGGTGGCCTTTAGGCCCTTCTGGAAACCCAGAAGGGACGGGAACCCTAATCTTGGGGTGTGCTTCCCGCTTAGATGCTTTCAGCGGTTATCACGTAGCACATGGCTACCCTGCTAATACCTCTAACGAGATAGCAGGAACACCAGAGGTGCTCCCGACCCGGTCCTCTCGTACTAGGGTCAGACCCCCTCAAGGTTCCTACGCCCACAGCAGATAGGGACCGTACTGTCTCACGACGTACTGAACCCAGCTCACGTACCCCTTTAACCGGCGAACAGCCGGACCCTTGGGACCTGCTTCAGCCCCAGGATG
>JANXCA010000056.1 GCA_025060535.1 Endomicrobiia bacterium
TCAAAATTTAAAACTTCATTAAAAGTTTGATAGTATTTCTCCCTAATATGTCCTTCAATTGACATAAGTTCAGGTATTTCCTTCACAGTTTCTATTTTATTCTCCTCTTCTTCAATAAAATTTATCGCATCATCAACATCTTTGTTGTTTTTTTCATAATGTTTAAGATTATATTTTATGTTGTGTATAGCAGATGATACCATTTCTTTAGCAATTTTTAACCTTAATTTTTTGTCTTTGTAATGTTCAACCTGTTTTACTAACAAAAATCCAGAGTTTAAATATTCCCGCGGATAAAAACTTCCTGTATAGTATCCGTAATAGTTAAAATTATGCAGCACAATTTTATGTTGCGATAAAAAATCCAAAAGCTTCGTATTTAGCTCAACTTCACCCATAAGGTAAATATTTTCTACCGTCTCAACTGGTATAGCTTTTATATTACCTTCATAAGATTTAAAATATAAAGTGTTATCTTTTCTTTCAATTATACCAGAACTAAAAATGTATATATTTCTATCCATTTATTATAAAGCTATATCCAACAAAACTCATTATATCCACAAAGTCTACAATACTTCTGCTCTCTAGGTAATTCTGGTTGTGGTCGTAAAATTATATTTTTTATATCCTCTAAAACTTTTTTTAACTCTATTTCATCTTTAGGTGTTAAATAAATTTCAATTTTTTTCTTTTCTTTCGGTATTCTTAGTTCCCCAATTATATTTTTTATCCCAAGCTGTTTAAGTTGCCATATATAAAATTTAACCTGCATTGTTGCACTTTTAATATATCTTGAACTTTTTTTCACTTCAGCTACTATTATATTTTCATTTTTTGTAGAAATAATATCTAATACAAGATTTTTTATTCTAATTTCTCTTTTTTCTCTACCATATGAGTTCTCAGAAATAATCTTACCTAAAAGTATCCGCTCATCTGCTTGATTTGGAACTATGTAATGTGACATAAGCCATACTTCTCTCTTACATATATAGTAATACCAAACCAGTGTACCTGTAATAATATTAAAGTAATCCAAATAATTATTCCTTATTGAAGTTATCATAATAAGCTAATATGGTACACCAATTTTATATAATTGGTGGTTCTTTATTAACTTTTATATATTCTATCCTCGGCATTTCCCACTTTTCAGGAAGTGCAATTAAATAATTTTCCTTCGTGATTATTATATTAGAACATACAGCATTTTCTACTATGGGATAAGGGAACATATTAATAAGAATTCCTCTTTTTACTAAAGAAACTAAAGGATCTACAGGATGTGAAACAACTATCGATGTTGAAGGAACAAATTTTTTAATTTCTAAATCATAAATTTCTAGTTTTGCCTTACCTCTAAAACTACCAAGTCTAACTATAGTAGGCCATTTGTATTTTTTTTCTTTTTTTATTTTTTCTATAAGAAATCCTTGAAAAATAGATTCAGGAGGAATATAATTTAAAGTGGATGCTTGAAATAACTCTCCTTGCTTAGTAAAAAAAATATAACCATCATTTTCGCCTTTAGTAACTTCTGGAAAATATTTTAAATTTTTTAATAACCTAGCAGGAGTAAAATAAAATTCATCAGAAATTAATGAATTTTCATATCTAGGATTATTTCTACTAATATTATCTTCATCTTTAATTAAAAACGGAAATTCTTCTGGAAAATGATTAATAGCACATTTTACAGATAAATTTACTGCTGTTGCGTGTAAATAAGGTACTGTGTAACTTGCAGTTAATCCTTCTCTAGAGTAAAAAAGCGGATCAAGTAATTTAATCTTATATAAATATACTCTTATATTATTATGTATGCTCATTTTTTATTTCTTTAAGAATTTTTTCTATCTGAGAGTTTATATTTTTATAACAATTTTTAATATCTTTTAATGGAAGTCTTAAACTTTCAATATTTTTGAACAAAGTTCTTATTTCACTCTCTTTATTCTTTTCTTTTATTGTTTTTTCTATCAATTCATACACTGCAACATCTTCTCTATCAGATAATATGTATCCTAATATATTAACTTCACATCTCCCCCATTCTCTAGTAGATGCTCCTATTCTTTTTACTCTATTTAGATTATCTATCAATATTGCAGCTAAATCTTTAGTAGGATCTTTTAAAGTTATTATTCCCAAAAACTCTATTTCTGCAGGAACTGCGACTGTGGTAATAAGTGCTTGTCCAGTTGTATAATCTTTTTCATCAACTGCATTTGCAGTATATGTAAAAATATCTTTTACTTCAGTAGTAGAAATTAAAGTTTCTCCTAAAACTCGTGAAAGTAAGTTATAAGATACACCTGCCTTAGAAGTTTCTCCTGTGCCACCAAATAGAAAACAAGCAGGACATTTCATACATAAGTTATCTTTTAATGCACACTGAGTAGATATTCCAAAATTTCTTTGTTGTTCCATAACTAATCTTCTTAATTTGCCTTTGAATTTTCTCCACGGTATAATAAATCTATTGCCTAATTCTTGATATTTGTAAGTTAAGACTTCTTCTGGTTCGTTAGAGCGAATAATAGTTGGATCTAATGTTTTAAGGATAAAACCTATCTGCAAGTATACTCCTCTGGGAAGTATTTGGATATCATTAAATAGAGTAATATTTTTATTCATAGAGTACCTCCTTTAGATTAGGATACCTTGTTAAAATAAAAACTGCTGAAATTAATGAATTTTTAGCTTTTAAAAACTCTGTAATATTTTTTTGTCTTAATTCGTAATACTTTTTAAGAATTTTTTTCACATGGCTTATAAAATTTTCAAGGACCTTATCTTCGTTTTTTGGAATTTTAACTGATATTGTTCTTAAAAATCTTTCCATAACTTCATCAAAAGAACGATTCATCATAATTGCATGGAATGCTTGAGATATAGGTTTAGTGGCAGAATGTTTTGTTAAATTCTGCCAAAATTTTTTTCTTTCTTCTGGTTCTATACAAAAAAAATGAGGAATACCTTTTTCTCTATCAGATAAAATGGCTGCATCATAGAAAAGATCTTTAACTGTTATTTCGTTCATATTATATCACCTCCCTGCTATTAAAATTTTTGACCTTACTAATCCTCTAACAAGGCATTTTATTAATCCCTCAGGTAAACTTTTCTCTTTCTTTTCTCTATCCATATGATCACCAATAATTTTAATAGTTATACTTGGTGAATTTTCTAATAAATTTCTGGAGTAGATGTATTTTCTAGATTTTTTTTCATTCAATCTAGCTAACAAAATGGTTGCTAATGACCTATAGTAAGTTTCTTCTTCTGTAATTACCTCTTCTCCAAATAATTTGTTTTGTTCTTCAGCTCCAATATCTACTTCAAATCCCATGAGTCTCATTATGTGATACAATGGTTCATATTTGACTCTTACATCTTTAGGAGAAAAGTCTTTAATATTTATATCCTCTAAAGGGAAAAATATAGTATCTTCATAAATTAGTATTTTTTGATTATTTAATAAAATCTCTTCTTTTTCTCCAACTGGAATTTCTATTTTATCAGGGAATGGAAAATTTTGAAATTCTTTATTTTCTTTAAATTTTATAATATTTCTTGGATTTCTAACTGCACTTAATATTTTGTTAATAAGGATTCTTAATTCAGTATAATTTAGAAATAAATCTGGAACTTTGGATTTTATTTTTAAAAAAATTCTAATTTTTTTAGGCGATGTATTTTCTCTTAATACTAAATTATCATATGTACAAAACAAACATATAGATCTGTAGGCATATTTAGACTTTATCTGTGAAAATGCTTGAGGTGTCCTTGAGGGATTAATGGCTGGTTGCATTTTAAAAGCAAAAGAACAACCACAAATTTCACATATTCCTCTTTCAGCATCAGCAGTCTTTTTGTAAATCTTATATTTTTCAAAAATATCCTTTACAATAGGTCTAAAATCTCTTTCCTCCTCCATTAATATAATTGAGTTTAAATATTCATTTAAAGAATTGTTTTCTTTTGAGTTATACTTTTCTGCAATATATTTTAATTTATCATATAACTCTTTCTGTTTTAACTTACATAGTTTTTGTCCGTTTCCATTTTTAAAAATATCAGAAAGTTTTATTTGATAAAATAACTGATTAAGCAATTCTTTTTGATTTTCTACTTTTCTTTTAAATAATCTATAGTATTCCTCTTTAGCTTTGTTTTTTAAATTCCCTGCAGAACTACAAGCTAATCTAATTAATTTTAAGATTTCATTATCAGGAACATCTAAGTTTGATATTTCTATTAACTCTTTATAATACTTTAGAAAAGCAAACCCCCTATCATTCTCTCCCAATATTTTAGTCAACTCCTGCTGGTGTGTTTCTAAAAATTCTAAAGGTGAATATTTCGCTGGAGGAACTAATACTTGCCTATCAGGTCTTTGAGGTTCATAATCTTGAAGTTTTAAAGATCTTTTTGTTATTTCGAATATTATTTCCTTAAGTATTTCTTCTTTTTTACACAAAGGATTAGATGATTGTCCTATAAATACAACACCATTTTTTGGATAACATATAGGTTCCCATCCTTTATTTTTAAAATGTTTTACTCCTATATGAATTATCAAATTATAAGTGGGCGAAGGAAATCTTGAACATTCAAATATTGTAAAACACATCTTTCCTTTATATCTCCTATTTAATCTTTCTATAGTCTCAAGAGATACTAATTCCATTGACGCAAGCCAGTCTGCTATGCATAATAGTTCAGTATAGAAACCTGCTGCAGAAGTATTAATTTTTTCAAGATCTTCATAAGAAACACTATGATGTGTCCTTATTACATCTAAAATAAATTTCAAATCTCTCTCAGAAATGCTAAATTTAGCTTTCTCAAAATAATTTTTTAATTCCTTTTCAGAGGTTATTTTATGAGGCTTATAAATTTCAACCTTATTTTTAAAACTATTTTGAATTTCAGAATCCATTTTCCCAATATCATGAACTAAACAAGCAATTTCTAATAGATACTTCTCTCTTTTATCTAATGAGGTCACAAACTTACAAATTTTTCTAAATATAGACCAAACATTAAAATGATGCACATATAAAAACTCTCCTGTAGACTTAGCAATGTAGCCAAATTGTGGTTCAATTATTTTTCTTACATCTTTAATCTTCATACTTATTTCCATAAAAAACAAAGCTTTTTATATGTAATTCGTTTCTTTCTTTTGTCGGATAGATTATATTATCTAATAAAAACTCATATTCATCTTTTATTTTTCCTCTTAAAACTCCCCAAAATGGTAAAATTTTGTCTTCTATAAGTAGGGAAGTTATTTTTTCTTCAGGAACTTTGTACTCTTTTAATAATCTTTTTTTATCCTCCTCTTTTTGTTGTTGCCAATCATCAACATAGTCATTAATTTCGTACATACAAAAAAGTCTTTCATTATAAGTAAAAAATTCGTTTAATTCTTCATCAAATAAAAGAAATCTAAAACTCTTACCTCTAAATGAATAATCATCACTAATTGCTTCTTTAGGATCATTTAAAACTTCTCTTAATATATTTTCAAATTCATCTCTTTCATATTGTTTTTTTTCAAGAAATGGAGAAAAATCTTTTTGCGTAAAAAGAAATACCTTACCCTTTTCTTTTCTTCCTACCCTTCCTAATCTTTGAATACTAGATGGCCAATGTGTAGCCTCAAATAAAAGACTTTTAAAGTTCATATCAATTCCCACTTCAATTGAAGATGTACCAAGAACTAATGTAGAATTATCAATCACAAAGTTTTCTGTTTTCTTCATTCCACTCCATTCTTTGAATTTAATACTAGAACTAAAAATTCTTTTGTTTTTTAAAATTCTTTCAATATGTCTTAACCTAAAAATACTATCAAAAATAATTGCAGAAGGAAAGGATATTTTGTCAGATAATTTTTCAATAATCTTTATAGTTTCATTTCTATTAGAAAGTTTAAAACTACAAATAGTGGCTTCTAATTGATAATTAAAGCAAATATCTCCTTTTTGACCTTTTGAATTGTCAAACATAATAATTTTTGTTTTATACTTATTAAGTATTTTCTGCAATTCCTCACTTAGTAAAGGAGTTGCCGACAACAACACTATTTTTCCTGCGATAGTCCTTAATAGTTCCTCTATTAAGTATTCAAAACCTACTAAACCAAAATACCAATGAAACTCATCTAAAATAATTATAGAATTTTGAATAATATTTAGTATTTCTTTTGAATTTTTATAATTACCTCTTAAAAGAAGATAAAACACATCAGGAGACGTTATAATTCCTCCCTTTTTATGATACCATTGAATAGTTAAAAAACATCTATAAAGTAGTTCACTTCTATCAGATATTTCTTGTAAATTATTATTCAAAATATATTGAAGCAAAGAATCTGTAGAATATAAGAAAAGATTTAACTTATTTTTTTTAAATTCATCATAAGGCCAAATACGTATATTATCTGCTCCAATTTCATTTTTTAAAGATTTAACTTGAGATTCCATCAATATCTTTGTAGGATATAAAAAAACAAATGTAATTCTTTTTTTAAATTCTTGGGTAAGTAAGTATCTCAACACAAAAGTTTTCCCAGCACCTACAGGAGCTTCTACTATTATCACTTTTTCATCTCCATAAAAAATAGTATTTATCAACTCCTCTTGAAAAGGTCTTAAATTGTTAGTGTGATTAACTTTCACAAAACGTGGTAATATTTTTACCTTATGAAACATAATTTTATACATACTTTAACTAATATTTTAGATTCTTCCCACCATGCCGAAGCCGGCAGAGTTTAATTCGCCAAAACCACACTCATAACCAAATCTTATGAGGTCTTGTGAACCTTCTGCTTCAAACGGACACATTATCGCTGGAATTTTTATATCCAATTTGTTTTTTATATAGTGAACTAAAACTTGTGCTTTAGATGATTTTATATAATTCTCATCAAAATTTATTATAAGATTTTCATCTTTGGGATTTTTATTATAAAATGTTTTATATTTATTTATTAAATTTTGTCTTATTTTTTCTGAAATCTCTAATTTATCATCGTCTGGCTTATAGTAGTATTTTGCAGGACGATTATCTATTTGTTTCTTTGTGGTTATAACTATTGGAGAAAGACACTTAAATTTTATTTTTTTAAAAGAACTTAATTTATCAAAATCAGACATTGTTTCTATTTGTTTTATCTCAAATTTTTTATCTCCTATTCTTAAACTGCCTTCTTTTAATAAACCATTTAATAAATTTATAAGAAATTCTTCCCAGGGAGAAGAAATATACCAAAAAAATTCATTTGATAAAATTTCTATTTTTGAATCTATTATTTTTCTTTTAGGAATTTGTAACCAAGAAAATGTGAAAAATTTAAATTTTTTGCTGGTAGATATGTGGTCTCCATTGTGTAAAAGAGTAGCAAATTTTTTATTGTTAATTTCAAGAAAGTTATATATTGCTGAAGATAAATAATGTTGATAGTTTATTGGAATTGATACCTGTGTAGGAGAATAAAAATTTATTTTTATTCTCATTAATTTTTTATTTTTATAAAATCTATGATATTAATTTCAATAATTTCAATAAAAACACTACGCATCAATGCATCCCAAAAATTCCCAAAAATTCTCCCAATGCGGGTTTGGGAGAAAGGGATAAAAGTTATTTTAGTACTATAAGAGTGCCAGTGAGGGTTTTGCCATCTTTCTTTTCAAGGCGATATATATACATCCCTGTTTTTAGATGTTTGTTGTTTATCTTTGCATCCCAAACAAATCTACCTTCTTTTAGTTCTTCTATAAGTTCTCCTTTTGTATCATAAATAAGGACTCTTTTGGGTTCTCCTTCTGAGGTAAAGTCAATTTTTTCGTTTATGTTGTCGTTGTTTAGTGAGATAAATATATGTTTTTTAACAACTGCGTACTTTCTGTTTTCTAAATAAACTACTACTTTGTCTTCTGCTTGCTGGTTTCTTGTGTCATAGACAACTACTTTTATTTCGTGTTGTCCATCTGGAAGTTTTGAAGTTCTTGAATTAAAAAGATAATTAAAGTTCTGGCTAACATAGCTACTTATATAGATAATCTCACTATCTATATAAATTTCTAACTTTTTAATCCCTTTGTCGTCTTGAGCTGTTCCTGATATTGTGATTATCCCAAAAACATTGCTTCCTGTTTGAGGTAATAGTATTTTGCAAGTAGGTGGTGCATCTACTATCACAGAAATTTCATCTTGTGCTTGTTGGTTTTTTGTGTCATATGCTATTATCTTTATTTTCAGAGTATCGTCTGGTAGAGTTTGATAGCTTGAGGTATGAATTGTATAAATTAGGGTCTGCGTGGTTGTAGTGTGTATTAGTTGGTTGTTTATATAAAGTTCTATGCTTTTTATGCCTATATCATCTTGTGCTTGTGCTGTTATTGTAACTAAACCATATACTATTTTCCCATCTTGTGGTGAGGTTATCTTACAAGTCGGTGGTTCATCTTCGGATGAAACTCTAATCTGGATACTATATTGTGATGTCTGTCCATCGTTGTCTTCAACTGTAAGGGTTACTAAGTAAATACCTGGCTGAGTATATGTATGTATTGGGTTTCTCTGGGTTGATGTGTTTCCGTCTCCAAAATTCCAACTCCATTTTACTACTTCTCCGTTTGTGTCAGTGGAGTAATCAAAAAACTGTATCTGTTGATCTACTTTTGGATAAAGGGGTTCAAATGTAAAAAGTGCTGTTGGAGGTCCTGGTTCTTTTCCCCATACAAGTTGGTTGTTTCTATAAAGAGTTATCCTTTCAAATGGTGTATAGCTTGTTTTGTTTGTTGTGTAGGAGTAGTCATTTGTTACATTAAATATAGCGTTGTTTCCATATATTGCTATTTCTATGTATGCATATTGCCCCTTGCCTTTTAAGCTTGGAGCGCCTGTGGAGAAGGTTACTTCTAAGTATGTGTCTGTAAGTGTAATTGGTCCTATTGGATAAAATCTTGATTGCATATAACCTACAACACTGCCTGTATATGGATTTTCAAGTTGTCCTACATAGTGAATTGCGTTAAGCTGATTATGTTGGGCTTCATCTTTTGTGAAATAAAATCTAAATTTAAGTTCACTCATTGGAACTTCTTCTCCTGTGTTGCTTACTATTCTTATTGAAAGTTTCGTCCAGGCTGTGTCAGTTTGTTCGTTTATGTCTTTTGCGTGTATTTCTAACTCAAAAACAGGTCGTGCTTCAAGTTGTTGTGAAGGTTGTGAGATATTCCCTGCTGCATCTACTGCAAAAATTCTGTAGTAGTATCTTGTGTTTTTTTCTACCGTATCTACATAATAACTTGTTGTAGTCTGAGCTAAGTATGTGAAACTGGTAGGAATAAATCCAAAAACTGTACTTCTGTGGATTATATAGTGGCTTAGGTCTTCTTCAGTGTTGTCTTCCCAGTCAATGTCTATTCTTGTCAAGGTTACCGGTATAAATCTTAATCCGGTGGGTGGTTGGGGAGGTATTTTGTCTTGCTCAAGTGTGGTTACACTTACTATTTCTGAAGGTGAAGATTCTCCAGAGTATTTATCTACTGCTGTGATATAATAGTAGTAAGTTGTCTTTGGCAACACAGAAGTGTCCGAATAATTGTTTAATTTTGTCTCCGTTAACAGAGTAAAATTTAAGTTGTCTGTGGAACGGTAAATTTTATATTTTGAAAAGTCAGCTTCTGTGTTTTTGTCCCAAGAAAGGTCTATTCTATAAGGACTTACTGCTTTTGCTTTAAGATTTTTTGGTGCGGAGATTAAACTTGTGATATAAATTGAAACAACTGTTGAAGGTTGTGATTCATTCCCAGATGTGTCAATTGCTGTTAACCTATAATAGTATGTCGTTGAAAGTTTTAGATTTTTATCTATGTATTCTCTTGTCTTTACTTCAGCAAGTAAAGTTTGTGAGTTTATTAAGAAATTCGGATATGTGGATCTATATAGTCTATATCCTAAAAGGTCTAATTCTTGATTTTTTGACCAAGTAAGTTTTACTTGAGAGGGTTTTATTAAAAATACTGTTAAGCCAGTTGGTGGTTGAGGAGGTGTGGTATCGTTTTGTCTTGGGGGCTCTTGACCCCATAGTAAAATTCCATCATCATAAACAGGTATGTAAGGAGTTGCTCCTGCAAAACTTCTTATGTTCCAGGTTTCATTATTCATTTGAGTAAGCTGCTGGTATGACCAATCATTTGAGTGATTCCAAGGAGCTGTTCCCCAACGAATCTGAAATCTTGCCATCTTTTCACATAAATCAGATCTTCCAGGATGAATAAGTGTACCAGTAAAGTCAACTACTATACAGTAGATGTTGCCATGCCACTGGATTAGTTGAGAAATGTTAGCTGTTGATTGCCCTTGTGGAATTACCTGAATGGATGATGGAGAAACTCCTGATGAGATAACT
>JANXCA010000057.1 GCA_025060535.1 Endomicrobiia bacterium
CTTATTGGATCAGTACCTAAAGTATACATAGCATCAATTTGTTCTGTAACACGCATACTTCCTATCTCTGCTGTAATAGCAGCAGCTACACGACCAACCAATACTACAGCAGTTAACATAGGCCCTAACTCCTTAACTAATGAAAAAGCCACAACAGTACCCACATAAGCCGGTTCATTCAAGACAGAAATAGAAGCAATCCCTGACTGCAAACATAAAACCATCCCCACAGCTAAACTAGTCAATATACTAACAGAAAACGAACCTACTCCTATTACATATAACTGTTGAATTAATACCTTCCTTTCAAAATATATACAAGATAAATTCAAAAAACTTTCATAACAAAACAGTATATATTTCCCAAAACTTTCAATTAATTTTCTCATAATTTTTACTCTACTAAAATTCTAGGTATTCTTTCGGATAATCTTGCAGTAATTTCATAATTTATAGTACCAGCTGTTGAAGCAACTTCTTCAACAGAAATAGAATTTCCTTTTTGTCTTCCTATTACTACCACTTCAGTCCCTACTCTTACATCTTTTATATGTGTAACATCTATCATTATCATATCCATTGTAACTCTTCCTAATATATTACAAAATTTACCATTTACTAAAACCTTACCTTTATTAGAAAGAGATCTTAAAAAACCATCTGCATATCCAACAGGGACAGTAGCAACTCTGGTTTTTCTTTTTGTACAGTAAGTTTTTGAATAGCTTATATAACGACCTTTAGGTAAAGTTTTTAGAAAAACTATTTTACTTTTAAGAGATAGAACATTTGATATATTAATAATATCTAGAGCTTTTTTAAAAGGCAATAACCCATATATTAATAATCCAGGCCTTACCATATTAAAAAGTGAATTTTTATAAAGCAACATTGCTGCTGAGTTAGCTGTATGAACATAAATAGGTTTTATGTTTGCAAGATATAATTTTTTATACACATCATTAAATAAATTTATTTGATACTCTGTATATTCCTTATCCTCAGCTGCAGATGAAAAATGAGTATAAATACCTTCACATATCAAATTTTTCTTAGCTTTATATTCTCTAATAAATTCATGAATACTTTCTGGCAATATACCTATTCTACCCATACCAGTATCTACTTTGAGATGAAACTTTATTATAGTGTTGTGTTTTTTTGAAAATTCTTCTAACTTATCCATTAAAAAAACACTTGCTACAGTAGGTGTAATTTTATATTTTAGAAGATATTTAAAATTATCAAAAGGATATAAACTACCTAATAACAATATTTGTTTTTTAATTCCCATCTCTCTTAACAATATCGCCTCTTCTATAGAAGTAACACCTAAAAATTCAACCTCCTTTACTTTTCCAATAACTGAGGCAACTTCTTTCAAACCGTGTCCATAGGCATTGCTTTTAACAATTGCACAAATCTTAACTTTTTTGTTCCCTGAATTGATAAATTTATATATATTTTTTATATTTTTTAGTAGTGATGATTGAGATATCTCTATCCAGGTTGGGCGAGTATAGAAAGGTGAAGTTGTTGTAGATATATTCATAACTATTTAAATCTCTATTTCTTCTGAATCAGTAAATGAAATTTCACTAAATGTTGTATATTCTCTTATAAACATTAATGGTATCTCTCCCACGGGACCATTTCTATTTTTAGCTACATATAGTCTTGTTTCTAACTCAGAAATTTTCTCATCAGAACTTTTTTTCTTTTCAGGAGAATATATAAACATAACTACGTCTGCATCTTGCTCTAATGCACCTGATTCTCTTAAATCAGAAAGACGAGGTCTTTTATCTCTGTCTTTCTCCTCTGGCTTACGAGAAAGTTGAGATATACCTATTACAGGAATATCTAATTCCTTAGCTATACTTTTTAGTGCATTTGAAATATCAGCTATTTCTTGCTGCCTTGTATCTCTGGGACCTAATCCTTGCATTCTTTGAATGTAGTCTACAACTATAAGTCCTAATCTTTCATTTTTTGTTTGCAATTCATAAGCTAGTCTTCTTGTTCTAGTTCTTAGTTCAAGAATATTCAAATCAGGACTATCATCTATATAAATTGGAGAATTGGCTATTATTCCTGCATGTGTAGTAAGTTTCACCCAATCTTCCTTACTCAATCTTCCTTTTCTTATTAAAGTAGAATCCTTTTTTGCTTCAGAACAAAGTAATCTTAAAACAAGTTCTGAAGATGTCATCTCAAGTGAAAGAACTCCTACAGGAATCTTTTGCCTTATTGCAACATTTGCAACTATATTCATTGCAAATGAAGTCTTCCCCATACCAGGTCTTCCTGCTATGATTATAAAGTTTGATCTCTGTAACCCTCCTGCTAAATATTCATCAAGCTTTTTAAAACCTGTAGGTATAACACCAACTTCTAAAGGCTTTTTCATCATCTTTTCAATTTTTACCATTGTCTCATCAATAGTTGATTTAATAGGTACAAAATATCCACCACGATATTGCTCTTTGGCTACTTTAAAAATCTGTTCAGATGCCAAGTTAAGAATTTCTTTAGCAGATTTACTGTTTGAAAAACTTTCTTCTATTATAGAAGTTGAAATTTTAATAAGTTTTCTTAATAAAGACTTCTCCTTCACTAAGTTTATATAATAATCTACATTCGCAGAACTTGAAACCATATCTACCAACGAAGTAATAAAACCAGCACCTCCTACCTTTTCCAATAACTTTTTCTTTTTTAGATGCTCAGTTAAAGTAACAAAATCTATTACAATGTTGTTTAAATGCATTTCTTTTATTGCTTCAAATATTATAGAATGAGCATCATTATAAAAATCAGACTTATCTAATGCTTCCAAAACTTTTGGAATCGTATCTTTGTCTATTAACATCGCACCTAATACTGCTATTTCTGCTTCTTGAGAGTAAGGAGGGAGACGGTCTGGAAATTTCTCTACCATATTATTTATAGATTAAAATAAAAATTACTTATTTTTCTCTTCTCTACCAACAATCCATATTTTTAATTTGGCAGTTTGAGATATGTCCGAGAATTTTTTTGATGAAAGATGAACTTCTATATAAAAGATTCCTACTTCTTTTATAGGGTGTTGAAGTTTAATATTATGTTTGTCTATCTTTATACCAAGATTTTGCTCAATAGCGTCAGCTATGCGCTCTTTTGTTACAGCACCATATACTTTATTATCTTTACCAACATTCACAGTAATAGTAATGGAACTTTTTTCAAGTTTATCTTTAATTTCATTTATAAAATCTATTTCTCTTTGTCTTTTAATCTCTAAGTTTTTTTTAAGATTTTCTATATACTTTAAATTCTTTTCATTATAAACTAAAGCCATTTTTTTTGGCAAAAGAAAATTGCGAGCATATCCATCTTTAACTTCTTTTATATCACCAAAACTTCCTAAATTTTTTATTTCTTGTAAAAGTATCACCTTCATAAATAAATCTCCTTAATTTAAATATTATTCAAAATAGATAATTTTTGATCTGTTTTCTTCTAAATTATCATTTATACTTTGGTACAAAAGGCAACAATGCTAATATTCTAGCATATTTTATTTCTTTTGCAACTCTATTTTGATGTTTTGCACAAAGTTTTGTAGACCTGCGGGGTAAAATTTTGAATTTCTCAGAAATAAAACTTTTAAGTAAAGATGTATTTTTATAATCAGGCTCTGTCTTTGTAGCACAAAAATGGCATTTTGGAACTTTGTTTTTTACAACTTTTTTTTGATATACAGACATATTATCTACTCCTTTCTAAAAATTAAGTATTAAATTTTAAATTACTAAATAAAAATTTCTATGTCAAGATAATTATTTTAAAATGATTATAAATATCTAGTCTTATATTTTTTAACTCAATTCTAAAATTAATGAATATGACCATTTCTAATTGCAATATCTATATAAAATCCCAACCATTTAATATTTATCTATTAAAACTTCAAATCACACACTTTTCCATAACTTTTTAATAAAACTTCTTTTGTATTTTAAAGAATTTTAATAATGTGAATAAACTTCTTAGGTAAACTAGTATTTTATAAATTTTTAGTTATTGGAAAGTACAAACTAACCTGAAAAGTATAATCTAACTTTTAAAGTCAAAATAATCTTCACTAATAGATAACACCGGATAGAATGTAAAAATAAGAAAAATTAAAAAATAAAAATTTTTTAAATATTATAGAAAAAGTATTTTTAAAAAGCGGGTGACGGGATTCGAACCCGCGACATTCAGCTTGGGAAGCTGACGTTCTACCTCTGAACTACACCCGCTTTAAGCTAATTATCCTCTAACAGATTTTTTTAAACTTTCTGCAAGTTTCGCTCTCCATTCACGCATTTCTTCTATATCTAACCTTCTAACAATTAAATCTACCCTGCGATTTTTTGCTTTATTCTCAGGTGTATCATTAGGTGCTACAGGGTGCCATTCCCCAAAACCAGCTGCTGTGAGACGCTTTGGATCAAACTTTAACTCTTCTAATAAATACTTAAGAACATTTGTCGCTCTTTTAGTAGAAAGTTCCCAATTTGAAGGAAATTCAGGTGTATTGATCGGAGTATTATCAGTGTGACCTTCTATAGAGATACGATTTGGTTCATCCAATAAAAGTGAAGCTATATTTTTAATAACTTCCTTAGCTTCATCATAAATGTCTGCTTTACCTGAATCAAACATATATTTCTCAGAAAAACTAATTATTAAACCTTCCTTCTGAGTAATTTTTGTGGAAACAAACTTTTCAAGTCTGTTTTCTAAAACATAGTTATCTATTTTTTGTTTAATTTTTTTAAGTTGATCTTCTGTAGCAGCAGCAGATAAAGCAAACAGCATTATAAAAAATGTTAAAAGTTGAGTTACCAAATCAGAATATGAAACCATCCATGTAGGAGCAGGTTTACCTAATTCTCCTACTTCTGCTGATTTTTTTATTGGCATACTACTATTTAGTTGATTCTGATTCAGCTTTTGTTTCTTTTGTTAATTGTTCTCTTGCCGCTTTTTCTTTAGCTATAGCTGCTTTTCTTAATGCTGGAGACAAATATGCCTGAAGATTTGCCTCCATCACTGAAGGGGTAACTCCTGATTGCAATAACAATACTCCACGAATAATAACCTCTTTTATAAAAATCTCCTCTTCACTTCTTCTTTTTAGTTTACCTGAAATAGGTAAAAACAAAAGATAGGCAGCCATTGCACCATAAAATGTGGTAAGTAATGCTACTGCCATACCTGAAGCAATCTGAGCAGTATCTTGAAGATTTCTTAACATTAAAATTAAACCTATTATTGTACCTATTAACCCAAAAGCTGGAGAGTATGTTCCTAAAGCAATAAATATCTCTTGACCTATTTTATGTCTTTCCTGAATAAAAGCAAGTTCTGTTTCCATAAGATTCCTTATAAAATCAGCATCTTGACCATCAATCACCATCTGAAGACCCCTTCTCATAAAATCATTATCCATTTTTTTAATATCATCTTCTAAGGAAAGAAGACCTTCTTTTCTTGCTTTTTGACATAAACTAACAAACTGTTCTATTATTCCAGCAGCTGACTCACCTGGTTCTGTGAAAACCTTCTTTACTACTTTTAAAACCCCCACAACCTGGGAAAGTGGATAGTTTATCAAAGTCGCACAAATAGCCCCACCAAAGGTAATGAGTATTGAAGGGAAATTAAAAAAAGCTATAAATTGAGTAAAATCGATACCCCCAGTCCCTCTAAGCATTATTCCAAATGCAATAAGTAAAAAACCTGCTATTGCACCTATCAAAGTTGTGATATCCATAGTAGATATTAGATATTATATATATTTTTTAAAAATTTTTTTCAACCTTTATAATGTTTAAGAAGTTTATATTCAATAGCATCTACTAAAGCCTCCCAAGATGCTTCTATAATATTTTCAGAAACACCTACTGTGCTCCAAGTATGTTTGTCATCCATAGATTCAATATTAACTCTTACCTTAGCTGCTGTACCCGCTTGAGGATTTACTACTCTAACTTTGAAATCAACAAGTTTTACATCTTTAAGATGTGGATAATACTTAGTGAGTGCTTTTCTTAATGCATTATCTAAAGCATTTACAGGCCCATCTCCCTCTGCTACTACATGCTCTTGTTTATCTTTTATTTTTATTTTTAGTGTTGCTTCTGTAACTAATTCTTTTTTTTCTGGATTATACTGAATTATTACTCTAAAACCATTCACTTGAAAAAATGGTTTATATTTATTTATTGTCTTTAATGCTAAAATTACAAATGACCCTTCTGCATTTTCATAAAAATATCCTTGATGTTCTTTTTGTTTAATTGTCTTTATTATTTCATTTAAATGTTCTTCATTTAAATCAATCTTCATCCCATGTCGGGCAAATAAAAGGTTAGACTTACCTGCTAACTCAGAAATTAAAATTTTTCTTTCATTCCCTATCAACTTGGGATCTATATGTTCGTAAGATTTAGTATCTTTTAATACTGCTGATGCATGAACTCCACCCTTATGTGCAAAAGCTAAAGCACCTACATATGGCTGTCTATCATTAGGAACAAAATTAGATATTTCATAAATCTCTAAAGAAATGTCAGTTAACATTTTAAGTTTTTCTTTAGGCACAACTTCATAACCTAACTTAAAAACTAATGCAGGAATTACCGAACATAAATTTGCATTTCCACATCTTTCTCCCAAACCATTGATAGTACCTTGAATATGACAACATCCATTTTCTACAGCAACTATAGTATTAGCTACAGCACAATCTGAATCATTATGTGCATGTATACCTAACTTTACTTTCATATTTTCATTTCTTAAAAACTCATAAACTTCTTTAACTATCTCTGCTATCTCTAACGGGAGACAACCACCATTTGTATCAGCTAATACTAAGCAATCTGCTCCAGCTGAATATGCTGCCTTTAAGCATTCAAGTGCATATTTTTTGTCATCTTTATAACCGTTAAAGAAATGTTCTGCATCATATATCACTTCTAACCCTCTTTGCTTTAAAAATCTAACGGAGTCGTATATCATTTCTAAATTTTCTTCTAATGTTGTTTGAAGAGCTTTATGAACATGCAATGTCCAAGTCTTACCAAATAAACACCCAACATTTACTCCGCTTTCTAATATAGCTTTGAGGTTTTTATCGTGAGAAGGTTTAGTATTTTTTCTTCTGGTAGAACCAAAAGCAACTATTTTAGAATTTTTAAGTTTCAATTTTTTAACTTCTTTAAAAAATTCTGTATCTTTGGGATTACTTCCAGGCCAACCACCCTCAATATAATCTATACCAAAGTCATCTAAAATTTTTACAATTTTTAATTTATCTGATAAAGAAAAACTCACACCTGGAGTTTGTGCTCCATCTCTTAGAGTTGTATCAAGTATTTCTATCTTTTTATTTTTCATATCTGAAATTATATTAAAATTCTATTTTAATTTCAATTTTTGTATTACAACTTACCTTTAGTTGAAGGTAGTCTTCCTTTATTTTCAATTCTAACTGCCTCCTTTAATACTCTCGCTAAACCTTTAAAAATTGTCTCTGCTATATGATGATTATTTTCTCCTTTTAGAATTTTTATATGAAGTGTAATTTTTGCTTCCGATACAAATGCCTTTAGAAATTCTTTAATCAAAGAATAATCAAAGTCTGATTTTTTATATTGTGGTAAAAATTTTACATCATAATCTAAATATGGACGACCTGAAATATCCAAAGCTACATAAGAAAGTGCTTCATCCATCGGAGTTATAACTTCAGCATACCTTTTTATTCCTTTCTTTGATCCTAAAGCTTTTAAAAATACATTCCCTAATGCTAATCCTATATCTTCAACTAAGTGATGATCATCTATAAAAATATCACCCTTCGCTTTTATGGTTAAATCAAAACCACTATGAAAAGCAAAAATTTCTAACATATGGTCTAAAAATGGGATTGTAGTATAAATTTTATTTATACCTTTACCATCTAAATTTATTTTTAATGAAATTTCTGTTTCTTTAGTAGTCCTTTTAACTTCTGCTTTTCTTTTAGCTACCATAATAAATGTTAGTTCTCCTTTTCAGTAAGTTTCAACTCTTTTTTTATGCCAAAACATACCCTCAATTTCTGCCAATTTAGAAGCACTTTGTGATAATTTGTTAATCTCTTTTTTTGTAACTTTTACAATACTTATTTTTTTAAAAAAACTAATTACAGAAAGACCTGAAGAAAATCTAGCGGAACCACTTGTCGGCAAAACATGTGATGGGCCTGCAATGTAATCTCCAAAAACTGCTGAAGGGACCTCTCCATAAAAAATTGCTCCAGCATTTTTTACTTTTTTTAAAATTTCATTTTGTTTTTTTGTTAATAATGTCAAATGTTCTGGTGCAATTTTGTTTATGATTTCACATATTTTTTCTAAATTACTTTCATAAATAATACTTATCTGAGAAGAATATTCTTTTAATTCTTTATTTAAAAAATTTCTAACTTTATTTAAAATTTCTTTATCCATAGCAATAAAAAAACTTTTTGCATTTTTATCATGTTCTGCTTGTGCAACTAATTCATAAATAATTTCCTCAGCTGCATAACTTTTATCACCAACTACCACTACTTCAGAAGGACCAGCTAATAAATCTATACCAACCTGACCAATAAGTTGTCTTTTAGCCTCTGTAACCCAAACATTACCAGGACCTACTATCATGTCTACTTTTGGTACTGTATTGGTTCCAAAAGCCAAAGCAGCAATCGCTTGAGCTCCTCCTATTTTATAAATTTCTCTAATCCCAAGTTTATATACAGTATATACAAAATAATCTGTAACATTATTTGGAGGTGTAACTACTACAATTTTCCTAACACCGGCAATTTTAGCAGGAATAACTGTCATAAGTAATGTTGAGATATAATTAAATCCATATCTTCCACCAGGTATATAAACACCAACAGAATCCACAGGAACAAACTTCTGCCCTGCTTCTATACCGGTATATCTAATTTTCCAAATCTTTTTAAAATTTCTATACTCTATAGTATGAAATTTTTTTACATTTTTTATAGCTAACTGCAAACTTTCAATAAATTCTTTATCCTTAATACTTGGTAACTTTTTAATTACAAATTTTATATCTTTCTTGGTAAAATTTTTAATCCCATCAAATTTTTTAGTATAACTTATTAAAGATATATCACCAAATTTTTTTACATTAGAAATTATTTTTTCTACTTTTTTAGATATATTAGAAGCTAACTCTTTTTTCATTTTATTCATCAACTCTTCTAATCTGGGCTCCTAAAGCACTTAATTTAATTTCTAAATCTTCATAACCTCTATCAAGATGATATATATGAGAAATTTTTGTAGTACCTTCAGCAGCAAGTCCTGCTAAAACCAATGCAGCTCCCGCTCTTAAATCAGAAACCATTACTTCTGCACCTTTAAGTTTTTCTACACCGTAAACTATTGCTTTTCTTCCATCTACTATTATATTTGCACCCATACGGTTTAATTCAGCTACATGTAAAAATCTATTCTCAAACACAGTTTCTTTTATTACACTTACACCTTTAGCTAAACACATCAATGCCATAAACTGAGCTTGAAGATCAGTAGGAAAATAAGGATAAGGACGAGTTGTAACATTCTGTGATTTAAGTTTATTTTTGTAAGTCACATTTATTCTATCTTTATCTATTTCTACGGCCAAACCAACTTTCTTTAATTTTTTAATTAAATATTCTAAAAAACGAGGTTCAGTATTTTGAAGTTCTACATCACCTTTTGTGATTCCAGCTGCTATCATATATGTACCGGTTTCTATCCTATCAGGTATAACTTGATGGTGAATGTCTCTATATATAAAGTTTTTACATCCAACTATTTTTATAATTTTACTACCTACGCCTTCTATTTTAACTCCTAATTTTTTTAAAAATTCAGCTAAGTCACACACTTCAGGTTCTCTTGCTGCATTTATAATCACTGTCTCAGAAGGAATTACTGATGCCAACATCAATACATTTTCTGTAGCACCTACTGAAGGATACCTAAATTTTATTCCTGCTGAGTTTAACTCTTTTCTAATAAAAACTTCATAACCCCCTTCAATATAATTTTTAACTCCTAACTTTTCAAACGCCTTTATATGGATATCAACAGGTCTTACTCCAATCGCACATCCTCCAGGAAGAGCTGCTTTTACCTTCTCATATCTTGCAAGAAGAGCACCTGAAACTAAAAAACTCGCTCTCATTTTTTTAATTAAATCATATGGTGCAACTACAAATTCACCTTCCCTGTAGGGTTCTTTATTAGAAGTTATTACTACAGTTGATCTATCTTCCCAAATAACTTTTTTACCTAAAAATTCTATTATAGAAATAGTAGTTTCTATGTCTTTTAATCTAG
>JANXCA010000058.1 GCA_025060535.1 Endomicrobiia bacterium
GGATATGCTGTCATAGTTTACGGAGACGCAAATTATACAGGAACACCAAGATATATAAGATATCACACTTCTTCTGGTTGGTCAACACCTGCCTCTGCTAATAGTATCGGCTCGACTATTATAAGATGGATCCAACTTGAATCAATTAAAAATACAAATCAAATTCTTATGTTATGTTCTGATTCAGAACCTACCCCTGATATAAACTTCCAAAGATGGGACGGTGCTTCCTGGAAAAACTTAACAGAAATAGAAACAGAAACATCTACAAGAGAAAGTTTTGTAATGAAATTAAGAGAGGAGTTATATTATATTAGGGATACTACAGCGCCAGCAGCAGTAACAAATCTTTCCGGCAGTGTTCTTGGAGAAGGAACAGTAAAACTAAACTGGTCCACAGCAGGTGATGATGGCTGGATGGGTGTGTTGCCTTGCGGTTCAAGATTTTTAATTATCTACTCAACAGTAACCCCTACCGCATCAGAACTAACATGGCCCTCCACATTTTCTATTCTTATAGCAACATATGGTGTTTCTTCACCGCAGAGACAAGAATATATAATTTCAGGTCTTCCTTATGAGACAACCTGGTATTTCAGATTAAGAACACGAGATGAAGCTGGGAACTGGTCAGAACTTTCAAATGCGTGTACTTTATATGTAGTTGTCCGTCCTGCTGCTATTACTTCACTTTCTGCTTTACCGTCAAGATGGGGAAGATGCATAGAACTTTCCTGGATAGCACCTGGTGATGATGGTTGGATGGGAGATATAGTAGGTGGAAGATATAGAATAAGATATTCAACATTTGTAACAACCGCTCCTGATTTTTGGGTATCTGGAAGCTGGAATGACTTCCAAAACAAATTCCAGATAGAGTGGAGCACAAATACCTCACCCTATTCTTATCAGAGAAGACGCCTAACTGGACTTCTACCAGGTGTCACATATTACATCCGTATATGGACACGAGATGAAAACCCAGATAACTGGTCTGATATCTCAAATGCTGCAACTTCCTGGGCACAAAGAGTTGTTGTTGGTGTAAATGTGAAAGGATATCAGGAACTTTCTTGGTCAACTACATATAATTTTGATTGGCTACAAACAAATGCTTCCTCAATAGCGGCGTATGGTTTAGTAATAGAAAACACAGGCAATGTATACGAAGATTACGGAGTAAGAATAGACACTATCTCTATGCGCAACACCTATGGTACAATCTGGACAATAAATAACTCTTCTTCACCTTGGTATGACAGGTTTGTGCTTGAAGGTGTATTCTATAATTTAAGACCCGCTGCTACTGATTACGGCACTGCTTATTCTGGAACAGATGATGTAATAACAGACACAACAATATGGTCTGAAGATACCACAAAATATCATCCACCCGCTTCTTCAAACCAACCCGAGGGTTCAAAAGGAGTGCGAGTAATACCTTTTGATGAAACAAAACCGGGTATTAATGAGGATGAAGAGACAATAGACCAAAGAAGATTTTGGTTTAGAATAATGACACCAATAGCAACTTCAACTACAGATATCCAAACTATACCTGTAGAGTTTAAAGCTCAAGAGAACACTACAATAGGCCCTTCACCATAAAATTAATTTACGCAATAAACTTAAGTGTAGCTTATTTAGCATCTACAAAATTTTATTTAAAACCATTAATTATTATAACTAATAAACAATGAACCATGAACATTTCACATACATATTATTTATTTTTCTACTACCCGCTACATAATATGGTATTTATTAATTTTAATACCGTGAACTATGAACGGTGAACACTGAACAATTAATCTTCTCGTTTCTATATCTACATATCTATGCATTCACCCATACGACATGATTTTTCTTTTAAAACATTGAGTTTTAAAATAAAATTTTGTTTAATAAATTTAAATTATGAAGACAACTTTAATAGGAAGTTTACCACATAAAGATGCAGAATTAGCTACTGCTTTAATTTTTGAATATATATCTATTCCTTGTTGGGCACAACTTCCAAAAAGAAACTTTAAAGAACAAATGCATGTTCAGTATTCTCAAAATTTTCCTGGAATAATAATAGAAGATAACACTCAAAAGATATATTTAAACAAAGAAAAGTTTTATTTAGAACTTGAAAATTTTTATGAAAAGATAATCAACAAAATCTTTGAGTATTTTGTAATCACACCTGAGTTTTCCTTAGGGATTTATGAGTTTAAAAAATATATAGATAATAATATACAAACATCCCAAATTAAACTCCAAACTATTGGACCTATAACTTTTGGATTGACATTAAAAGATGAAACTAATCAAGCAATATTTTATGACGACCAGATAAAAGAAGCAATAATAAAACATTTATCTTTCAAGTCACTATGGCAAGTAAGATATCTTTTAAATTCTTTGAATTCAAGAATTAAAGAAATAATATTATTTTATGATGAGCCATACCTTGCAGCATATGGTTCTGCTTTTAGCGCAATTTCTAAAGAAGATATTTTAAACTCTCTTCAAATTCTACTACAGGATACAAAATTTTTAATAAAACAATTTTATCCAAATATAAACTTAAAAATAGGAATACATTGTTGTGCTAATACTGACTGGTCGCTACTGACTTCTTTAGATGAACTTGACATAATCTCATTTGATGCTTATGATTTTTTTAAAGATTTTTCATTATATATTGAAGATATCAAAAAATTTACAGAAAAAAACAAAATCATCGCCTGGGGAATTATACCTAATACAGAAAAAATTTTTTCTGAAAATTCACAAACTATTTTGGAAAAACTTAAAAATTTTATAGAAATTTTATATAAAAAATCTTTAAACAAAGAATTATTAGTTAAAAATTTAATAATTACTCCTCAATGCGGTTTAGCAAATTCAAAAGAAGAAGTTACAAAAAGAGTTTTAGAAATATGTAATGAATTAAATAAAATGAATTATGAAGTTTTATTATGAAAAAAATAAAGAAACCATCATCATTTAATTCACCTTTGTTACAGGTTGCTTTAGATTTTGTGGACCTTCACAGAGCAATAAAGATAGTTCAAGAGATAAAAGATGCAGGGGTGGATATTATAGAAATAGGTACTCCCCTTATAAAATCAGAAGGTATAAAGGCAATTTCTGAAATCAAAAAAATTTTACCACCAAACATAAAAATTTTAGCAGATATGAAAACAATGGATGTAGGAAGAACTGAAGTTGAAATGGCTGCTAAAGCAGGAGCGCATATTGTAGGAATTTTAGGAGTTGCTAATAATGAAACTATAAAGGAAGCAATAGAAGCTGCCAATAACTATGGTTGCGAGATAATCATAGATATGATAGAAGTTAAAAATTTATTAGAAAGAACAAAAGATGTTTTAAAATTTAATCCAAACTATATTGGACTACATATTCCAATAGATGAACAAATGAAAGGAAATATAAATTTTGATTTTATAAAAGAAATCAAAAAAATATCTCCTATACCAATCTCTGTTGCTGGTGGAATTAATTCTGAAAATGTAAAAGATGTAGTAGAAGCAGGTGCTGATATAGTTGTAGTGGGAGGAGCAATAATTAAATCACAAGATGCAAAACTTGCCACTAAACAGATCAAGAAAGCAATGCTTACTAAAACCAGAATAAAAACAGATTTGTACAAAAGGGCTGCAACTATTGAAGAGGTAAAAAAATTATTGCATAAAGTTTCAACAGCTAATATTTCAGATGCTCTTCATCGTGGCAAGTGTTTAGAAGATTTAAAACCTATAACAGAAAATCTAAAAATAGTAGGACCTGCTGTTACTGTTAGGACATATCCAGGTGATTGGTCAAAGCCAGTAGAAGCGATTGATTTAGCGAAAGAAGGAGATGTTATAGTGATAGATGCTGGAGGTGTTCCTCCAGCTGTATGGGGAGAACTTGCAACATATTCTGCTATTGAAAAGAAACTTTCCGGAGTTATAATTTGGGGTGCAATAAGAGATGTATTTGAAATAAAAAAACTAAAATTTCCAGCATTTGCAAGAATTATTTCACCTCAAGCTGGAGAACCTAAAGGATTTGGTGAGATTAATGTTCCTATAAACATTTCAGGAATAAAAATTTTTCCTGGTGATTGGATAATAGCAGATGATGATGGAGTAGTAGTTGTACCTAAAGAAAAACTTGTAGAAACAGCAAATCGTGCTATGGATGTTTTAGAAAAAGAAAACAGAATCAGAAAAGAAATTATAGAGGGTTCAACACTTTCTAAAGTTCAAAATTTATTAAGATGGGAGAAAAAATAAAATGGAGTTCATAGAATTAGTAAAACAAAGGTATAGTTGTAGAAAATTTCTACCAATACCTGTAGAAGAAGAAAAAATTATTCAATGCATAGAAGCAGCACGATATGCACCTTCTGCTTGTAATGCTCAGCCTTGGAAATTTATAGTAGTAAATGATACTTCTTTAAAACAAAAATTAGTAGAAGCTGCAACATCCGGAATTTATAAATTAAGTAAATTTATTTCTCAAGCACCTGTGATTATTGTCGTAGTTGCAGATAAAGTTAGCTTTTTATCAAAAGCAGGTTCTTTAATAAGAAATACAAAGTTTTATCTTATAGACATTGGAATTGCTACTGAACACCTTGTTTTACAAGCAACAGAATTAGGATTGGGAACTTGTTATATCGGTTGGTTTTCTGAAAAAGGAGTAAAAAAAGTTCTAAATATACCTGAAAATTACAATATTCCTCTTATTATCTGTATGGGTTATCCAGACATAACTCATAAAAATTTAGATGTTATTAGAAAACATGCAAAATCTGATATTAGAAAACCAATTAAAGAAATTTTGTGCTTTAATAGGTTTATATAATTTAAATGTTTTTAATTTTTTAAAAATGTTGACTTTTTATTATTAAACTTGTAAAAATAAAATTACGTATTTATCTAATATCTAAAAGCTTTACAAAATAAAAAACAAGGAGGTAACATGTCTTTAAGAATACGTCTTCAAAGAGTTGGGAAAAAAAATCGTCCTATGTTTAGAATATGTGTAATTGAAAGAACAAAAGCAGCAAAAGGAAGTCCCATAGAAATTATTGGTATATATGATCCCATAAAGAAAAAAATTCAAATTGATCTTGAAAAATATCAAAAATGGCTAAAAAATGGTGCAACTTCTTCTGATACAGTAAAGTCCTTGATAAAAAGAGTACAAAAAGATCAAGAATTCAAAAAAGAAATTATCTCTGCTATTTCTTCTAATGAGATCAATAAGAAAATTTTGTGAAAAAGGGGGTAAAACATCACTATGAAAGAGCTACTTGCTACAATAGTAAAAGCGTTAGTGGATTATCCAGACAAGGTAGAAGTAAAAGAAATAGGAGGTGAACAGTCAGTAATTTTAGAACTTAAAGTAGCTGAGACTGATCGTGGAAAGGTAATAGGGAAACAAGGTAGAATTATTAGAGCAATAAGAACTATAGTAGGTTGTTCGGCAGCTAAATTAAATAAAAGAGTGGTAATAGAGGTAATAGAAAAATAACTTTAATTTTATAATTTTTGGGTGGAAGTATATATTGGAAAAGTCTTAAGAACAAAAGGATTAAAAGGTCATTTAATAATAAATTTTTTTATTACTCAGCACGGTTGTGAAAAAAATGAAATTTTGTTCTTTGAAAAATTTAATACATCTTATGGCCCGTATAGTATTGAATCTTTAAATTTTTATAAAAGTAAAAAAGATAAAGAATTATATATTCTTAAACTTAAAGAAATAAACTCCATAGAAGAAGGTTCCTTACTGAAAGGTTGTTTTATAGTAAAAAATTTTGAAAATTTACCTGAGTTTATATTTTTAAAAAAAGATATCATTGACTGCAAAGTTATACTTCATGATAAAAACTTAATTATAGGAAAAGTAATTGATATAATAAAAATAAAAAGTAACTATAGTGGACTTTTAGTTTTAACCAAAAAAAACAGAGAAGAAATTATAATACCTTTCATAAAAGAAGTTATACTAAAAGTAGACACACAAAACAAACAAATTTTTGTTGATTCCTTAGAAGGTGTGTTGGAAGAATATGTATAGGTAAATGAGAATAGATGTAATTACATTGTTTCCTCAGATGTTAGAAGTAATTAAACTGTATGGTGTGGTTTCTAAAGCAATAAAAAACAACAAAATCATACTTAATCTGTGGAACTTAAGAGATTTTGCTTATGATAAACACAAAACTGTAGATGATAGACCTTATGGTGGCGGAAGTGGGATGGTTCTTAAAGTAGAACCACTTGTCCGTGCTATAAGAAGAATTAAATCTACTAAAATACGTAATTATAAAAAACCTTGGGTTGTATATTTATCACCACAAGGAAAATTACTTAATCAAAAAATTGTTTTTGATCTATATAAAAAAAAATGGTTAGTATTGATATGTGGGAGATATGAAGGAATCGACGAGCGAGTAATGAAATTTGTAAATGAAGAAATTTCAATAGGAGATTATATACTAACCGGAGGTGAACCTGCAGCTTTTGTGGTAATAGATGCAGTATGCAGGTATGTAAAAGGTGTCGTGAAAGAAAAAAAATCACTTTTAGAAGAAAGTTTTATATGTAAATTTCTTGATTATCCTCAATATACAAGGCCCTATTCTTATATGAATATGAAAGTTCCGGAAGTTTTGTTGTCTGGAAATCATAAAAAAATTCAACTTTATAGGTTGAAAGAATCTATACGAAATACATATAAGAAACGCCCTGAGTTATTAAAAAACATTCAACTTAATAGTTTAGAAAAAAAATTATTAGAAGAAGTATTAAAAGAAGAAAGTGGGGGATAAATTTATGAAAATAGATTTAGATATGATTTCAATTGATCCCAGTAAAAAAATACCTGAATTTAAAGTAGGTGATACTGTAAGAGTTACTTTTAAATTTATGGAAGAAGGAACTGAAAAAAAACAATCTTTTGAAGGAATAGTAATAGCAAAAAGAGGGCGAGGTATAAATTCAACTTTTACGGTAAGGAAAATTTCTTATGGAGTTGGTGTAGAAAGAATTTTTCCATTATATTCTCCAACTATAGAATCCATTGAAGTAATAAAAAGAGGTAGTGTAAGAAAAGCAAAACTCTACTATTTAAGAGAAAAAATCGGTAAAGAAGCAAAAGTTAAAAGTGCTCAATAAACTTTTTGCTTTTGATGAAGAATTAAAAAAAAATTTCAATGTTAAATTCTTAGCAGGTGTAGATGAAGTTGGAAGAGGATGTTTAAGTGGACCTATTGTCAGTTGCGCTGTAGTGTTTAGTAATTATTCTTATATACCAGATTTAAAAGAATCAAAGAGTATCTCGCCTCAAAAAAGAATCATATTATTTAAGAAAATTTTAAAATCTGCTTTAGATATATCTGTAAGCATACTGTCAGTACAAATCATAAATAAAATTGGTATATCAAAAGCAAATCAGTTAGTTATGAAATATGCAGTAGATAATCTTTCAGTAAAGCCACAATTAGTTGTTGTAGATGGTTATAGAAATCCATATATTGACCTACCTCAATATCATTTAACAAAAGCAGACAAAAAAAGTGCATCAGTAGCTGCTGCCTCTATTATTGCTAAAGTTATAAGAGATACAATAATGCAGAAATATCACTTTTTGATACCGGAATATAATTTCTACAAAAATAAAGGATATCCCACAAAAGAACATATAAAAGCAATATCAAAAATAGGATGTTGTGAATTACATAGATATTATGCTTATAAGTTTCTCAACATAAAAAAATGAGTACAGCACAAACGGGCAAATTGTATGAAACAAAGGCTATAAAATATCTAAAAGACTTAAAGTATGAGATTTTACAAAGAAATTATAAAACAAAATATGGAGAAATAGACATTATTGCCTACGATAAGAAAGAGAAATCTCTTGTTTTTATAGAAGTAAGATATAGAAAAAACATATATTTCGGTACACCTCAAGAGACAATTATTACAACTAAACAAAAAAGAATTATACTTTCTGCAATGTACTATTTAAAACTTAACAGAAAAAATTATGACAGAATCAGATTTGACGTTATTTCATTTACAAATGAGGACTCTATAGAACATATAAAAAACGCTTTTCAATTGAACATCTATCAAAAATACTTTATCTAAAACTATCTCTAAATTATACATATTGAAAAACCAAATAAGATTTGATATTTTGAATTTAATTTGTAAAATACTTCACAACTACAATTATTGGCGTTTTAAAATTTATGTTGAAAAGAAAATTATGGAATTTCTATATAATAATAAAATTAATAGGTGATACAGTAATATCACTATTATCATTTTTATTGGCATACCATATACGATTTTATAATCCAATTTTTACACAAATAATTCCACCTATAAAAGGTATACCACCAATTGATATTTATTATAATTTTATTCCATATTTTCTTGTTGTATGTTTAACAAGTTATATATTCAATGGATATTATAAAAATCAAATTTTAAATTTTTATGATGAGATTATAAACAACATAAAAACATCCTTTTTTCTTATAATTTTACTTTTCGCCGTTAGTTTTTTTTACAGAAGCTATGAGTATTCAAGAGTTTTTATGTGTTTATTGGTAGGAATAAATTTTATTTTTCTAAATTTATGGCATTTTTTAATTAACTCTTTTTACAAAAAATATATTAAATATTTCTTTGGAAAAATAAGGATAGGAATTATATGTTCTGTAGATAAAAAACAAAAAATAATAAAACTTTTAAAAAAAGATAAATATATCAAAAAATTTTTCCTTACAGACTTCAAAACAAAAGATGATATTTTGAATTTTTTGTTTCAAAGAAAAATTTCAGAAGTAATAGTAAGTTATGATATATTCAACTCAGAAATTTTTCAACAAATTCTTCCAGAAATAAGTTATCAAGGTATAAATATAAAAATTCTAGTCACTTTGCCTATAAAACTTTCAGAAGTCTTAATTGATTCATCATTGGGTATACCTGTAATATCTTTGACTCCATTATCTCTTACAGGTTTTAATTTTTTTATAAAACGGACTATAGATATTTTTTTTTCAATTTTTGTGTTGGCTATTTTTTTAATTCCTTTAATTTTTATAGCAATTATTATAAAAATTGACTCTGAAGGACCTATATTTTTTATACATAAAAGAGTAGGAATAAATGGAAAAGTTTTCAATTGTGTAAAATTTAGAACGATGTTTAAGGATGCTCATAAAATGTGGTGGAGTTTATTAAAGAAAAGTGATAGAGGAGAAAAAGTTTTAAAAATTAAAAATGATTTCAGGATAACACGCGTAGGAAAGTTCTTAAGAAGATATAGTATTGATGAAATACCACAGTTTTTCAATGTTTTAAAAGGGGACATGAGTATAGTGGGTCCAAGACCACAAATTATTGAGGAGGCAGCTCTATGTGATAATTATAGTAAAAGAAGACTTATGACATTACCTGGAATTACAGGGCTTTGGCAGATTACAGGAAGAGCTGATGTAGGTTTTCAAGAAATGGTAGATTTAGACCTCTACTATATAGAAAACTGGTCTTTAGGTTTAGATATAGAAATTATGCTAAAAACATTATTTGTAATACTAAGTAAAAAAGGTGCTTATTAAAATTAAAAATGAAAGCATTCATAATGGCTGCTGGTTTAGGAACAAGATTAAGACCTCTGACATATTCAATCCCTAAGCCACTTGTACCTATAGTTAACATCCCAGCCATTGGCCATTTAATGAATAATCTGAAAAAAAACTCTATAAAGGAAGTAGTTGTAAATCTTCATTATTATCCAGATCTTATTACTTCTTTTTTATCTGATGGAAGCAAATGGAATATGAAAATTTCATATTCCTATGAAAAAAAATTGTTAGGTACAGCAGGGGGAGTAAAGTTAAAAGAAAATTTTTTTGATGAAACATTTTTAGTAGTATCTGGAGATGGAATTAGTGATATAAACTTTAAAAAAGTAATAGAATTTCATAAAAGAAAAAAATCTTTAGCTACTTTAGTTTTAAAACCCGTTAATATAAAACTTGAATATGGAGTTGTTGAAATAGATGAAGAAAATAAAA
>JANXCA010000059.1 GCA_025060535.1 Endomicrobiia bacterium
TTATATATTTTGGAGCATTCTGGGGTACAGTTGAAACTGCACATAATACGTTTTCTTTTTTTATTTCTTTTATTCGTTGATAAATTAAATCCTCCTTTACCGGTTCTTTATATATCTGTTGAATAATCTCTGTTGCTTTTTCATCAGAAGCAGAAATAATTTTTTCAATTTGTTCATAAGGGTCTTTATATCTTGTATAAATTCCATCTAAATTTAAAACACCTAACGCTCCAAATTTTCCCAACTCTACAGCCATTTTAGGATCCACTACTCCATCCATAGCTGAAGCAATAAGGGGAACTTTTAGTTTAAATCCACAAAGTTCAACAGAAATATCGGTATCATCAGGATCAATAGTTATATTTCCTGGCACAATTGCCACTTCATCAAATCCATATGCACGTCTTGCTTCTTTATCTCTCCCTATAAAAAATGCCATAACTTTATCCTCCTCTATATATTATTAAGTAATTTACTCTAGCTAACTATATAGAAGATTTTCTTCTATTATCAATGCACACTAATTATACATGTAGATTTTACTTCGCTACTGTAATATCTCTTTGTGCCTGATATTTTCCTTGTTTATCTTTGTATGAAATTTTACAAAGTTTTTCTGCTTTAAGAAATACTGCTTGAGCTATACCTTCATTGGCATAAATTTTTATTTTGTGACTTAAAGGATTAATAATTGAAATAGTAACATAACCTTCCCATTCCGGTTCAAGTGGAGTAACATTTACAACAAGCCCACACCTAGCATAAGTTGACTTCCCAAATACCACTACTAATATATCTCTTGGAATTCTAAAGTATTCTAATGACCTTGCTAATACAAAATTATTAGCAGGAATTGTATATTCTTTCAATTTTACTTTTTTAAATTTTTTAATATCAAAGTTCTTAGGATCCAGTATAATCTGATAATTTTTCTTAGGTACTAAAAACTCATCAGACAACCTAAAATCATAACCATAAGAAGAACACCCCCAAGAAATCTTTTTATCTAATTTAACAAGACGAGTATCTTCAAATGGCTCTATCATTTTATATTTTTCTACATATTTTTTTAATTCTAAATCTGACAATATCATAATTTTTCTATATTTATTAAGAAATTAAGAAAAGTACTAAATAAAATATTCTATTTATATTAGATTTAGGAAGTTTTTTTCAAGTAATTATAAAATCAAAAATTTACAAAATTATAAACATTTAGAATAACCACAACTTTGACAAGTAGCACAACCTTCTGAAACTACTAAATTACCTCCACACTCAGGACATTGAGGATTTAATCCAACCTCCTGTGTAGATTTGTTATGTTTTTTAATACTCTCGAAAAGAGATGGCGTTTCCATATCCTGAAGATATGTCTCTAATGCTTTTGCTATTGCATCGGCACAAGACAAGATTGAATCTCCTTGAAAAATTACTGGAGAGGGACAACGAATTCCTTTTAGTTGTTCTATAATCTTTTTAGGATTTACACCACTTCTTAATGCAAGTGATATTAACCTACCTATAGCCTCTGATTGGGATGAAGTACAACCACCACTTTTACCTAAGGAAGTAAAAAGTTCGCATAGACCAAACTCATCTTCATTAATGGTCACATACATATTTCCACAACCTGTAACCATTTTTACAGTTTTACCAGAAACAATCTTTGGTCTTACTCTTGGTTCTTCTTTTACCTCTTTCTCTCTCTGTGACTTCTTCTTAGATGTTCCTACATTTAGCACTTGTGTTGATCTTGAACCATCTCTGTAAACAGTTACACCTTTACAACCAAGCTTATATGCTAAAAGATAAACTTTTGCTACATCTTCTTTAGTAGCAGAGTTTGGTAGATTTATCGTTTTTGAAACAGCATTGTCTACATACTTCTGAAAAGCTGCCTGCATCCTTACATGCATCTCTGGAGTAATATCCATCGCAGTAACAAATATACGCTTTAATGTCTCTGGAATACCTTTTATATTTTTTAAGGAACCTTTTTCTATTATTTCCTGAATTAATTCTTTAGAGTATAAGCCTTCTGCAATTAAAGTTTGTTTAAAGTAAGGATTAACTTCAAAAAGTTCCTCTCCTCCTAATATATTCTTTCTAACAAAAGCTAAAGCAAAGACAGGCTCTATCCCTGTAGAAGCATTTGCTATTATCCCAATAGACCCAGTAGGAGCAATGGTTGTAAGTGTAGCATTCCTTCTTGGAGGTTCATTTTTAAAGATACTTCTTTCAAAGTTAGGGAAAGGTCCTCTCTTTTGTGCTAACCTTTGAGAAGTTTCTACTGCTACTTTTTTAATAAAACTCATTACTTTTTCAGCAAGCGAAAGTGCTTCTTTTGAATCATAAGGGATTTTCAACTGAAACAACATATCAGCCCATCCCATAACCCCCAATCCTATTTTTCTGTTAGCTAAAGTCATCTCTTTTATTTTGTCTATAGGATATTGATTCACATCTATAACATTATCTAAAAAATGAACTGCTGTCTCTGTAACATACCTTAGTCGCTGCCAATCTATCTCACAACTATCACCTCTATGAAGGACCATCTTTCCTAAATTTATAGAACCCAAATTACAAGACTCATAAGGTAAAAGAGGTTGTTCACCACACGGATTTGTGGACTCTATCATACCTACTTCAGGTGTAGGATTGTACTTATTGATAACATCTATAAAAACTACTCCGGGCTCACCATTAAGCCAAGCATGTTCTACTATAAGATCAAATACTTCTTTAGCTCTTAATTTCCTTACAACCTGTTTTGTCCTAGGATTTATAAGCTCATATTCTTCATCATTTTGAAGCCTTTTCATAAATTCATCAGTAATAGCTACGGATATATTAAAATTGGCAAGTTCTCCTTCTTCTTCTTTACATTTAATAAAACTTATAATATCAGGATGATCTACCCTCAAAATTCCCATATTTGCTCCTCTTCTTCTTCCCCCTTGCTTTATAGCTTCTGTAGCAGCATTATAAACTTTCATAAAAGATATAGGCCCTGAAGAAACACCAGAAGTTGTTCTTACTACATCGTTAGAAGGTCTAAGATTAGAGAAAGAAAACCCTGTACCACCTCCTGTTTTATGAATTAAAGCCGCATATTTTAATGTCTCAAAAATTGACTCCATAGAATCCTCTATAGGTAACACAAAACAAGCAGAAAGTTGTTGACAAGAAGTACCTGCATTCATTAGAGTGGGAGAGTTGGGAAGAAATTCTAAAGTGGCTAAAATCTCATAAAACTTCTCATAAGAAACTTCTGGATTTTCACCATAATTTGCATCTGCTTCAGAAATAGCTTTTGCTACCCTTTTAAACATATCTTCAGGAGATTCAATTATATTACCATTTTCATCCTTTTTTAAGTACCTTTTTTCTAATACTATCAATGCATTACTTGAAAGTGTTGGTTTTATAAGTTTTTTTTCATTATTTTCTTCCATAACAACATTCTCCTTTTGATCTAAAATTAAAACTTCCTCGCCAGAAACAGGTTCAATTAAATTTTTATTTTCGTGAGGATGATATGTAAAATTAAAAGACATAAATTTTTACCACCTCCCTAAAAAAGATACTGTTAGTTTTAAAAAATCTTTTTTAATATTTCAAAAAGTATTTAAATTTACCACACTTTGTTTTTACAAAAATATGAAAATTCTTTTTATAAAATTAGAAAAAACTTCTAAAATCTAACCAACATTTTATTCAAAAAAACTTCAATGACAAAATTTTATAAAGATTAAGGCAACCACAAATAAAAAGAAATCAAAAATAACTTCTACTATTTATAATGGTAGATAGAACTATATATTGTAGTTTGGATATATAATTCCACAATATATAGTAATAATAATTTTACCTACAAGTCAATAGGTGAGATTAAAAATAAATTTATAAAAATTTCCGAGATAAATAATTTATTTTTTTAAGTATTGACTTTTATCTTTCAGTTTAGTACTAAAACCCTAAAGTCCCCGTAGCTCAACTGGAAGAGCAGCGGACTCTTAATCCGTTGGTTGCGAGTTCGACTCTCGCCGGGGACATAATTTTTTTATAGCAATGTTTAATCTTCTGTTTCAATCGAATGTAAGGAAATACCATAGGTGGGATTGTTTTCAGAAAAGTCAACGCTATATTTATACAAAAACTCTACATCTATATCTTCATAAGGCGTATTTAACACACATTTTCTAAAAGCATCTTTTAGATAATATCTATCTACATTCAAATTTCCTTCTATACAAAACACTACTTTCTTTACTTTTTTATCTTTTTTATTATCTAAATTTTTAAAGAATATATAAGTTAAATCTTTTGCTATCCTATCTTCTTGTTTCATTATTGTTACTGCTAAAAAAAAATTGTGGGAGAGGTGTTATCTTAAAAAAATTTACAAAAATCCTCTCCCACATTTCAATATTTTTATTTTTTTATTCGCCAATATTTCCAGATGAAATCCCACACTGATGAAGAGAGGGACCGATCAAACCACATGAATCAGAAGTATTAGTCGTTATTATAGCAGTACCTCCTTCATCTAAAGTTTGCATCTTAGTGGTCATCTTGGCTGTATTCATTCAAACATCTCCTGATATTGTGAAGAAATTTTAGTTTCTATTGATTTTTAAGATCTGAAGATGTTTGATGTTGAAATTGTATCTGTTGGAGTTCAGAAATCATTAATTGCAACTTATTTTGGATCTCTTGAGGTAACACTTCAGGAATTATAGGTTCTCCTTTTTGGAATTTCTCTTTTAATTTAATTTTTAACTCAGAATTAAAATCAATATCCTCTTTTTGGGATGGAATTGAGGATACTATATCTAAAGCATGTTGAACTGGAACACCATTTTCAACGAGTTTCTGTAACACTTCTTTTGCTTGCTGAAGTTGTTCTCTTGAATGTTTTCTTTTTCTAAATGTTTTCTCTAATCTTTTTTCAGCATCTTCCATTTCATTTTTTATTTTTTTCTCTACATTTTCTATATCTTTTTTGCATGTTTCTAAATTACACCCTTTTCTCCATTTTATCTCTGCTTGTTTACATATCTCTATACACAATTGAATCTCAGGAACTTCTTTATCTTGAAGTTTCTGCTTTACCATTTCCAATATTTTTTGTTTTTGTTCCTCTGTTAACTTCTTATTTTTACTTAATTTATCAGAAATAATATTAACAATCTCCTCTTGAGTAATTGGCTCAACAGATACATCTCCTGCTTCCACAACCACATCTACATCCACATCTACCTCATCCAACTCAGCTTGTGTTTCTTGTTGTGTTATTGCAAAAGATAAACTTAATGTTAGTATTGCAAGTATTGAAATTAGTTTTTTCATTTTGTTTTAAACCTCCTCTTTTACCTTTCTACTTTTTTAGGAGATTTTAAACTTTCACCTCCTTTCTCTCCTGTAAATTAAAAAGTAGAAAGGTTTTAAAATTATATTCTTGTAATTTTTACATTTTTTATAAATTTTTTCTCTTTAGAATTTTTCTTTATTTTTACTTCTACAGGGTATTCACCTTCTTTTATACTTCTTACTTTCAAAATAATATAATTTTCTCCCGGATTTAAGTTACCTTTCCAAGTTAAAATTTTTGTGTTTTCTTCACCAGTTATTTCTTTAGGAAGAGCAATTTGAATTTTTACATTTTTAAGCTCCTTTTTACTTGTAACTTTTACCCTCAAGTGACTCTCTTTTCCCAAAGGAAGTTCTTCCCTTACTTCATAATTAGATATAAGTTGTGGCATAGATGAATATACTACAATCCTAGGGCTTCTTATAGTATAAACAAACACTCCTAAAATTATAAACAAAAATATACTAAACACAAAAGCATATTTATAAAAACTACCAACTAATAATCTTCTAACAACTTCCTGCTGCTGTGTATCTTTGAGGTTTATAAGTTTATAATGAAGTTTAGTACTAAACCAATCAGGAACTTCTTTGTATTTATAATTTTTTAAATTTTCCTTGATTTTTGAATAAATAATAAACTCATCTCTACATTTTAAACATTTATCAAGGTGAGTATTTAATAACTCTTCCTCATGTGGAAGTATAATACCTTCTAATTTCTTATGAATTAGTTTTTTTATTATTTTACATTCTTTCATTTTTTTCTCCTTTTTTCACTATATTAGACATAAGATTTAAAAAAAATGTTCCCAAAAAATGTGTGACTAAATGAATTTTTTAAAGAAGTAATAATGTTTCTAAAAAGAAATTTTTAAAGATGCTTGATAAACTTCTTTATTCCAACGATAAGTATTGATTGTGGATTCATTTAAAATATAATTATAACTTAAAATTAACTCTACATCCTCTATTAATTCAAAAACCAAAGAAGAACGCAAAGAGATGGTGTTGTCAACTCTTTCTTTTGATATTTTTTTAAGTTGTGGTTGTTGTGTTTCAATCCAACTATTTTGAGAATATACAAACCATCTATTTTGTTCCACATCATAGAGATAAATATCTTTAATTTTTTCATAGTACTCATACTTTGGAAAGTAAACAAAATACTCATAACTAACCCCTCCACTAAATTTTAAATTTTCTGAAATTTGTGTATCTAATAGAAGTTCTAAAATCACAGAATTATATGAGTAGTTTCTTATAAGTGGTGTGTATATGTGATTTAGATATGTGGTAGTATTTATAAGTAAAAAATAAGAATAATTATACTCTGAAGAGACAAAACTTGATAGCGTATCTCTTAACTTAAAAGACAACCTACCACTTAAGTTAGTAACTGAAGTATATCTAAACAGACAATCTATAGATTGAGTAGCACCTTCTAAATAATCAAGTCTTTCAAAGTATTGGTTAATCATATATAAATAGGAGATTTTTAAAGAAGTATCTTTGTTTGTTAGAAATTCTAAATTAAGCTCTCCTAATAAATTATAGCTATATGGTTTGCTATATTCATAATAATCAGCCGAGACTTCTGTTGAGAAAAAAAAGTCATCTTCTTTATATAATCTATATTTTAAAAATAAACTATGAGTTAAATAATCATAGTTAAAATTTTGATAATTGGAGTGATTTTTATCAGTGTATCTATAATAACTATAAAACCTGTTTGTAAAAATTGAGGCATAAACATAATAAGAAAAAAAATTATCTTTCAAGTTAATATCTTCTAACTCTTTATACTCTTGTTGAGGAGTATAAGATATATTTGTATCTTTACCATATCCTAAAGAAACAACAACTCTATGAGAAAGTTGTTTAGTATTTAAAAACTTAGAGTAATCAATACCTACTTTATCTAAAAGTTTTTGTGATTTTACTACATATAAGGAATATGGATATTTAGATATAAGTTTTTTAAAAGTATAAATTGCATTATTTCTATCATTAAGTTTTAAATAACACGCAATACTTACATATAAACTCTCTGGTTCTAAAAAATGATTATTTTCTAAATTCTTCAAAAGTTCAATCGCATCTTTATACTTTTTAAGTTTATATTTTGTTAAACCAAGATTATAATATATTTCCTTTTTATTATAGTTATAACTAAGACACATCTCAAAGTATTTCTCAGCATTGTTATAATCTTTTAGTTTATAATAACAAATCCCTAAATAATAAGATATTTCTGGAAAACTTGAAATTAAAGCTTCATATTCAGATAAAATTTCTAATGCTTGTTGACATTCATTATTTCTTATTAATTTTTTTATCTCTTCTGTTTGCTGTAAAGTATTTTCACAAAAAGCAAACCAATTTAATATAAAAAAAATAAAGACCAAAAATTTCATTTTATATTATCTATAGTTCAATTTTTTCTTTTATTATTAATTCTTTAAGTATTTTTCTTGCTCTAAATAATCTGGATTTTACTGTACCGATTCTTATTTTTAAAATCTCGGCTATCTCTTGGTAGTTTTTACCTTCTATATCAGCAAGTATCAAAACAAACTGAAATTTATGAGGGATTTTTGTTATTAAATATCTTATTTTTTCTGATAATTCCAATTTATGAAACTCATTTTCTAATTCATTATTAAATGAAACACTACCAACAGATTCATCCAAAGGAATTTCTTCAAATGGTTTAAACTTTTTAACTAAATCATTTAGAGTATTATATGTGATTCTATATACCCAAGTATAAAAAGAACTTTTAAACTTAAATTTGTTAATATTTTTATATATTCTAATAATTGTTTCTTGTGCTATCTCTTCTGCTAAAGTGGCATTTTGTGTTTTAAATAAGGCAAGATTGTAAATTTCTTTCTGATATTTTTGTATAAGTTTCTCAAAAGCTTCTATATCACCTTTTTGAGCAAGAAGGATTAATAAGTTTTCATTATTATCTTTGTTCATTATGGGAATTTTTATAAAATTTTTTGCTTTATTTCAAATTTATGTTATTATTTATTAGACGAGAAAAAATTATCTTTTGTTTTAGATTTTTTTATTAAATTTTTATAGTAGTTTATACTTCTACGAGAATATTTTATTTTTAATTGTTGATAGAGTAATTCTTTAATTTGAGAATCTTTAAGTGTCCTATGTTTATTTAAAATATCACAAATAAATATCATAGCTAATCTCTTTTTGTTTACAAAAAAATTTTCTATAGGATACTCTCTACCTGATGGCAAAACAACACTACGTTCTTTAGATAATCTTGAAATAGTTGAAGAGGATACATTTATTTTAGAAGCTAAATCTTTCTGAGTACAAAGCTTGAGATCTTTTTTATCTTCTGTATTGATGAAATCTTTTTGGATCAAAATAATATTTTCTAACATTCTATGGAAAGTCATTTTTCTTAATTTAAGCATTTCTATTTCTTTAACTATTTTTTTTATCTCTCTTTTCTTTTTAGAAGTAACTGTTTTCAAAACTTCATAAAGTTTATCATAGTCTATAATATAACCTCCACGAAACATACTAGGTGTAAGATATATGATCACAAAAGAGTTACCAGATTTTTCTATTTTCGCTACTTTAATATATTTTTTAGCAAGTAATTCTTCTACATCTAAAGAAGATCTTTGTGAGTTTATTTCTGTTTTTATAAATATTTCATTTGTAAATTCAAAAATATCTTCTACTTCTTTTTTAGATAATCCAGTAAGTTGTGATATCTCATCAAAAGAAAAATTTTCATATCCTAAAAAGTATTTTTTATAATTTTCTTCTCCAATTTTCCTTATAAGTTCAACAATTCGAGAATTGCTTTCTATAAATTCTTTTATATCAGATAAAGAAACTAAAGGTAAAAATAATTCATCTTTATAATCATAATCTGATAATGGTTTTATTGAAATGTGAGA
>JANXCA010000005.1 GCA_025060535.1 Endomicrobiia bacterium
ATGTTGCAGGTAATTTCTCAGAGATGACTAATGCATTTAAGATATTAAAAGATACAGTACCTCCTCAACAAATTACAAATCTTACTGCACAAGCTGGGCCTTTGCGTGGTAGTGTAGAACTTTCTTGGAGTGTTCCTTTTGATTTAGGAAGTGGTGTAGAGCTTTACCAAGTATTTTATTCCTCATATTCAAATTTTACAACTTCAACAACTGTTATTGCTTATACCAACTCTTTAGTAATCACAGGACTTGATGTTGACACAACATATTATTTCCGTCTAAGGACAAAGGATAAACTTCCTTCACCACCAAATCCTTATCCTAACTGGTCTGGTTTATCAAACATTGCAAGTTGTCGTCCACAGAAAGGAAATATCTGGATAAATGAGATATACTGTTTTGGTTCTTCTGGTAATGACTGGGTTGAACTATACAATAGTTTACCTTTTGCTGTTTCACTTAACGGTTGGCAGTTAAGGTATGCAGGCAATACTGTTTGGACAGGAACAACAGAAGTTATACAAGTAAGTAGCTGCATTGTAATAAGTGGTTTATCATTTGAACATACCCTTTCCACAAGTATAGTTTTGCTTAACCCTTCAGGTATAGTTGTAAGCAGAGTTATTTATCCTTCACATAACATAGATGTCTCTTATTCTCGTATTACTGATGGTAATGCTACATATTTTGAATTTGACCCATCACCTACTAAAGGATTAACAAACACAACCACAGAATATGCTTATATAAAGATAAACGAAGTACATTACTCTTCATCTGAACAGTTTATAGAACTTTTTAACACCTCATATATTTCCACAATAACATTCACCGGATATTTAAGAAACACAAATAACAAAATATTTAAGTTTACAAGAAAACTTTATCCAAGATGTTTTACGATGATTGATTTTTCTTCAACTGACAATGATGGGTTTAGTTTCTTTGACAGATTTGGTGTAGGTGGACTTAAAACTACAAGTGATTTTGTAGTTTTAGAAAATAATTTAGGACAGACAATAGATAGACTAACATATCAAACTCCCACAGTATATATATACAGAAATGAGACCGCAACACTTACTTCTTTTGTAGAAGCACAACAAGGAAATATCTCTTCAGGTAATTCATTGTCTCGTAGTCCTGATGGAGTAGATTCTGATATAGACAATTTAGATTTTGTAGTGCAAGCAAAGACATATGGTTCAAGAAATATATTACCTAATCTGGTTGCTAATTTATTAAATTATCCTATAAATAATAGTGTAATTCCAAGAAAGTTTAAGTTTGATATAAAATTTAGCACAGATTATACAAAAGGTTTAAATAATGTAATTTATTTTGTTCGTATAGGTGGGAAAGAAGATTTTTATTCTCCTCATATTTATAGATTAGATGAATTAGGGTTTGATTTATCTAATTATTTAGTGTTTCAATCCACAACTAAAGTGGGTTTAGAGATGTTAGATATTGACGGATATACTTTATCAAGTGGAACAGTCTATAGAATGATTCTAAATACAGAAACAGATTTATTTACTTCACCTCAAATAGTAGTTTCATCTATTACATATGATGGGACGATTCATTCAATAAAAATATCCTCTTTTAACTTAAACTATGCTAATGAAGACAAATACTATCCTTTATTTAAAATATCTTTGAGGAACAATTCTATTTTAGGAAGCAAAATTTATCTGGACTCTTTATATATGAGATTTACTGATAAAGATAACTCTCCACTTTCTACTCAACAAGCCAGAAATCTTTTTAGTGGAATATATTTGTTTAAGGATGTTGGTGAGAAAGAATTTTATCCTTTTGAAGATATCATAGTAGCACAAAAGCAATCTTTGGAGTTTAATCTAAACACAGAAGGAAAAGATTATATTAGTTTAGATTTTATAGATGAAGTACAACCTCAGACTGAAAATGTTTATTTCTTAACAGTGAAAATTTCTTCATTTGCCACTGAAGTATTCCCAGATACATTTAAGACATTTATAAAGGAAGGTGTAGATACTTTGTGGCGCGAAACTCTTTCAGATGTAGTTCAACCTTATATAGAGGGTTTTGAAGTTGTCTGTTCTACATTTAAGATTGTACGTCCTTTAAAACCACCGATTGGTACTAACTGGCCCTATAGGTTAGATAAAAATATAAATAACATTACTATAACAAACACAAACCAGTATTTGGTTTTTTGTGAAAATGGTGGAAGTTTTATATTTTCAAATGCTGGAGTTATTTTGAGTTCGTTTACAGCAGATAGCGGTGTTATATCATCTATTTTAGGTGAGTATTTTACAGGTGAAAGTGGTGTAGTATATTTTGCTACTAAATCAGGTAAAATCTATAAGAATTCTTTATCTGATATATCTCAAAACATATGGATAAGAGATCTTTCCAAGAATATAACTTCTGATATTTTAGGATATTATTATGAACTTCCTGCAAAAATTTATGTAGGCAGTCAAGATGGATATATATTTAAAATTTCCACAGCAGCATTTGATTTATGGACACCTCCAGTTCAGATATTAGGCACACCTGTTAAACTTCCTTCTATAGATGAAGGCTTTACAAGTGGTGTGAGTTCTCTGTGGTGGGGAACTTCTTTTGGTTATATTTATAGGATATCACTACAAGATGGAAGTATTTTATCAAGTTTATATGTAAGTTCTCCCGTAAGCACAAGTATAGAATATGACTCTGGATTTTATAACCAATCACTTAATAGTTTAAATATATACTTTGCTACAATAGATGGAAAAGTTATCTGTAGATATGGACTTAACTTAAATCAAATACCTCCTGGGTGGGAAGATGTTGTATTAAATACAAGAATTTATAATATGGCGTTTGACAACATAAATAAATTATTATATTTAAGTTGTGAAAATGGTATATATAAAATAAACGCATCTAACGGTAGTATAATATGGCATTATCCTACACACTCAGCAGTTGAAAATCAGGTTTATATTTGGAGGGCTATAATAGGTTCTCCGTATATTTATTTTACAACTAAAGATGGACTTTTATATAGTATTCATAAAGATACGAAACAACTACAGCCAGGATATCCTATATTTTTAGGTTCAAAACCTACTAATACTTTAACCTATGATTTTTCATTAGGCAGAATAATTATAGGAACATCTGATGGAGGTATCAATGTTTTTAAGGAGTAAGATATATATTTTTATAATAACTTTTTTAATTTTCAAAAATAATTTCTACTCAGCTTCCTGGCAGAATTTTAGATTTAATAAAACAAGAACTGGTTCAAAACAAGAAATAATAATTCCTTCAGAGATACCGTTAGGTTGGAGTTTAGAGATTCAGGGTGAGGTAGTTGGGAGTTGTGTAGTAAAGGATGATGTTGTATTTTTTGCGGCAAGAGACTTTTCTTGTTGGGCTTTAGATGCTAAAAGTGGAGATGTACTATGGCAGTATTCAACTTCAGGTAAAATTGATGCTACTCCTACTGTGTGGAAAAATTATGTATATGTGTTATCTTATGATGGGAAACTATATTGTTTTAAAAGAAACTATAGGGAAGATGAAGATTGTGTACCTTTATGGACATATGATACTCAGAGTAAATCTGCTTCCTCTTTATTAGTAGTAGATGAAGAAGAGATTGTTGGTGAAGATGCGTGGCTAATTTTTGTATCCGGGCCCAAACTTAATGGAACCCCTCAGGGATACCTTTATATTTTGAAAGCAAAAAATGGTGAGTTAATAAATAAAATACCGATTGAAGGTTTTAGTTACTCTTCTTTAAGTTATGATGAAGGTAGAATTTATTTTACTTCTAATACTGGAAAAATTTATTGTTATGATTTAAAACAAAATAGATTCATCTGGCAGAGAAACTTAAGAAGTTGTTTTTATTTTACCTCAATTGTTGTAGCTGATAACTTGTATTTATATGCTGGGGATATTGAAAGGAAGATATATATTTTAGATAAAAATACTTCAGATATAATATGGAGTTCTTATGAACTTTCAAATGTAGCTACAGATAATACTTCTATATGTGTTTATAAGGATAAAATTATAGTGAATATATATCCTTCCTCTTTATGGGAAGTACAACCACAAGTTGTTTATTCGAGCCAAACTGTTTTATGCATAAGTACATCAACAAAACAGATTTTATGGAGAAAAGATTTTTTTGTTAATTTTTCTCCCAAGAATTCATATAATTTTACTTCAGCACCAACTGTGGTAGGCAATATAGTATTTTTTGGTACATATTCAGGAAAACTTTATGCTTTAGATATAGAAACCGCAGAAATTATATCTCAGTATGATTTTAGTTCTCCAATAGTTGCCTCAGTAGTGGTAGCTAATGGTTGGTTATATTTTGGAGAGACAAAAGGAAAATTTTATGGCATTAAAGCAGACAAATTTCTTTCTATAAAGTCACCTGATGAGGAGGATGTTGTTGTAAATTTTACTACAATAACGATTTTATCTAAGAATTATGAAAATAAGAGATTTTCTTTAGAATGCATAAATTTAAAAAATAACAATTGTGAAATTATTTCATCTTCCACAATTGTCAGTGATAGCATTAAAATTTTTTGGGACACAAGAAATTTTCCTGATGGTAAATATATGCTAAAGCTAAAAATATCTTCAACAGAATATGTAGAAAATACCATCACAATAGATAACTCTCCTTTAGCTCCTACAAATATCTCAGCGGTTATTTATCAAAAAACAAAAGTTTTACTTACTTGGACGAGATCTTTAGATGATTTGGCTGGTAATAAAGATGTTAAACGCTATATTATTTATTATTCAACTGATAACATAAACTATAAGTTATTAGATTATGTTTTGTCTGGTGTTAGTTTTTATATTCATACTCCTTTATTTTTTGGTTGCAGTTATTACTATAGGATAACCTCTCAGGATAAACATTCAGAATCAATTTTTTCACCTCCTAAGGTTGTTTATATGCCTTCTATGACAAAACCATATTCTCCTAAAAATCTTAAAGTTGAGAATTATTTACCCTTTATTAGTTCTGGTGTTATTAAGTTAGTGTGGGAGGTACCTTTAGAGTTGTCCTATGATATAGTTAAGTTTAATTTATACAGAAAAACTACTGGCGAGTTTATATTATATGATAGTATATCTTTTAATAATACATCTTCTTATTATTATTTAGACACTGTAAGTTTATATACTAGTTACTATTATTTTGTAAAAGCTGTAAACTATTATGATGTAGAGTCAGATACTTCAAACATTGTTTACTTTTATCCTTTCGGTGTATCTAAGCCTTTAGGAGTAAGAGATTTTGTTGTGTTTGATACTCCTAATGATAATGGTGGGAGTTTATCTCTAAAGTGGCTTTATTCCTTTGATGAGTTTTCTTTAGTTTCTAAAGTTGTAAACTATAAAATTTACAAAAGCACAAATAACTTAGATTTCTTTTTAGTTGATATTATTTATGATTTAGGAAAAACAACCTATACTTACATAGATATAAATTGTCCTGTAGGAGTTACTTTTTATTATTATATTACATCTGTTAACCAACATTCTTTAGAGTCAGAACCTTCTGAGATAAGATATAGTTATTCCGTAAAAGATGCTATAGAGGTTGACACTACACCTCCTAAAGCTCCTTTTTTTATTACTGCGTTAGATTATCCTAATGACGATGGCAAAAAAATTATACTTATGTGGAGTCTTTCTGAAGATGATCTTCAGGGACAAAATGATGTTATAAAATATAATATCTATAAAAGTAGTCAGGTTAATATATATCCTTTGCTTTTTTACCAAGTTCCCTCTGGGACAAGTTGGTATATAGATACAGATATAGTGTTAGGTGTGACTTATTATTATTTTATTACTGCTTTAGATAGATTTTATAATGAGTCAGTAAACACACAGATAGTTTCTGTTTTTTCAAAAGCAGATGGTGTTCCAGCTGCTGTAAAAATTTTTAAAGCAGAACAGACATATTTAGATACTTTAGCTGTTTTACTTTTATGGGAAAAATCAGCAGATGATGGAGGTGGTTTTGATGATGTAGTTTTTTATCAGATTTACAGGTCTACAGATTCTTTTGTATATAATTTAATATCTCAAGTAAATAAATCAACCACATATTTTTTAGATACCCAATGTGAACCAGATCAACTTTACTATTACTATATTGTAGCAGTAGATAAAGATGGATATGTCTCTCAAAAGTCAAATATAGTTTCTATTCTTACTTTTTTTGAAGTTCTTCTTAAACCAGAAAAAGATTATATTATAGAGTATAAAAAGTTTAACCGAAAATTAGAACTTATTGTACAATCTAATAGTATATTAAAAGAAGTAAAAATTAGAATACAGAATATAACTTCTTTTCCTAATTTTCCTGAATATATAAAACCAACTAATTTGGTGTATGAGTTTTTACCTGATGATTTAAGATTTAAAAAACCAGCAAAATTAAAAATATATTATTTAAATGAAGACATAAAACAACTAAAAGAAGAAAATCTTAGAATAGTTTGGTATGATAAGTCATCTTCTTTGTGGAGAATATTGGATAGTTCAAAGGTAAACATAGAGAAAAATTATATAGAAGCAGAAATTTATCACTTTAGTTTATATGCTTTAGCAGAATATACATCTATTTATTTGGATGCCGTAAAGGAAGAATATGTTTATACATTTCCTTCGCCTGCTAAAGGTGATGAGATATACTTTAAGTTTTTACTTTATCAGCCGGCTCAGATAAAGATATATGTATATGATATTGCTGGAGATATTGTATGGCAGTCAAAAGTTTATGATTTTAATCAGCAACACACAGGTAAAACTCACACTATAAAGTGGAATATTAAAAATTTAGCTACAGGTACATACTTATTTAGGTTAGAAGCAAAAACAGAGAGGTCTACAAAAAATGTTATTAAAAAATTTGCAGTTATTCACTAAAAAATTTTTTATTATTTTTATTTTTATAAATGAAATTTATTCACAAACAACTTCTATGAATTTTCTTAAGATACCTGCTACATCTAGGCATGCTGCTTTAGGTGGATATAGTGCTTTTTCAGATGATATTGGTGGAATTTTTGTAAATCCTGCAGGCCTTTTAAGATGTAATTCTATGGAAATTGGTATGACTCATACCAAACACTTTCAAGATATGGACTATAAATTTTTAGGATTAGTTTTACCTAAAAAAAGTTATACTTTATCTTTTGGAATATCTTTTTTTCAGATTGAGAATATAGAAGCACGCGATTACAAAGATTTGGATTTAGAATATGTGAATATATATCAAACCACATATCCTACTTACTACTATAGTAACTATTCACTTCAGTTAGGAATGGGATTTTCTAAAAAAGTTTTTAAAAATTGTTTATTTGGTAGCACATTTAAAATTCTTAATGAAAATATATCCAACACAAATTCTTACACATTAGCTACAGATATTGGCTTTCAAGTTCCACTTAAAAAAGTAAAAGATTTGAATTTAGCTTTTGCTTTAAATAATTTTGGTTTCCCAGTGAAATATGAAAAACAGTACTATCCTTTGCCAATACAGATTATTTTTGGAAGTAGTTATAAGTTTAGAGGTATTTCCTTTTTATATGATATAGTTTATCCTATTTTTGACAAGGAAGATTTTTATATTGGAGTTGGTAGTGAAATTTTAATTTTTGATTATCTATATTTAAGAGGTGGTTATAAATATAAACCCTATGGTTGGTATCTCAAAGATGATTTTGCTGCCTTAAGTGGTGGAGTTGGATTTAGATTTTTTGGTGTAAAACTTGATTATTCTTTAGTTTCTTTTGGAGTATTAGGTTTATCTCACAGATTTTCTTTTATATTAGAACTTGACAGGATTAGAAAATTTTATGAATTATTTAGAAAAAAAATATTTACAACACATTCTTCTATTTCAGAAGTTAAAACTGAACAAACTAAAGAAGTATTAAAACCTATAAGACAACACAAAGTAGAATCTTTAGATTCAGGCATTCCTTTTGAATTTCAAGAATTTAAAGTTTCTACTGTTAGTGTAAATTTGATTTCTGTAGATACTCAAAATAAAATTTTTATATATGAAGTAAAGCTCCCTTCTAAAATATCTATTAATAATGAGTTAGTTTTAGAGAATTTATATGCAAAAATATCCTCTAGGCTTCAACTTAAGAATAAAGAGAATTTAAAGATTTATTTTTTAGATTTTAAGGATAGTTCAGAAGAGGTTTTATATTCTAAAGTTTGTGATTTTTCAGATATGTTAAAATTTGGTAGTGTGTTTGAGTTAGATGTAGAATTTAGTTCTTTATATTCAGAAGTTGCTTTCTATTTGTTAGATAAAGACAATAAAATTTCTGAATTAAAAAAAGAAGTTTATGAAAAGGATTCTGTTTATCTTTATAAACTTAAACTACCAATTAAATATAAACTACTTGTAAAAATTCTTAAATGAGTAAAAACATATTGGCAAGAAATATCATTATTCATAACTATATTGAACAAATATCTAATGAATGTAGTAAACAAGGTATTAGATTTATTTTACTTAAAGGTGCTGCCTTAATAGAGTTATTTCCTGAATATAGTTTTGAGAGAGAGATGGAAGATATAGATGTGTTAGTAGAAGAAAAGTTTTATAATAAATTTATAGACATTCTTCAAAAGTTAGGGTTTAAACAATCTCAAACAGATCCCAATGTGATGTATTTTAATGATATAAAAATAGATGTTACCACCAAACTTTGGTATCTTAACAAAAAAGAAAATACAAAAGTAATAAAATCAGCAATAAAGTTAAAAGACAACATCTATGTCCTTTCACCTTTAGAGATGTTAAGAAATATTTTATATCATGCATATATAGAACATAACTATTTAGATTCTAAATGGGAAAAAGACATAGAAATATTAAAAAAATACTACAGATTAGAATTTTCTTTTAAATTTCCTAAGATAGTAGATTTTTTTTTAAAATTAAATATTTATCATAAAGGGCATATAGTTAAATTTTTATTTTTACCTTGGCATAAAAGATTATGTCATTTTTTTAATTACATTTTTCCATCTACAGAGTTTATGTTAAAAAGATATAATGTGAGATTTGCTTCTTTTTTGCCATTTTTTTATTTATATAGAGTGTTAGATTTATATATAAAATTTTTTAACTTATTTACTAATTTCTTAACCTCATATTTTAAATCATCTCTATTAAAAATTACTTAAAAAATTTGTTTAAAAAAATCGTATTGAATTGAAAATCTTTATAGCTTTGATTTTTAAAATTTTGGATAGTCATAATTTGTTAATGTTGATTTTTGATTAAATTTATTGTATTTTTATAAATTTAACACAGCTTTTACTTAAATCGGGGTGTGGCCCAGTGGTTAGGGCACTCGTTTGGGGTGCGAGTAGTCGTGGGTTCAATTCCCACCACCCCGAGTTAGTTTTTAGAAATTTATGATTATAGCAATTGCTTCTGACCATGCTGGATTTAGGATTAAAAAAGAACTGGTTGAGATGTTATCTCAAGAATATAAAGTTATAGATTTTGGAACTTTTTCAGAAGCATCTTGTGATTATCCTGACTATGCTAAAAAAGTAGCATTGGCTGTCAAAAATAAACAAGCAGATAGAGGTATAATTTTATGTGGAAGTGGTGAGGGTGTTTGTATTGTGGCTAATAAATTTAAAGGGATTATAGCTGGAGTATGCTACTCAGAAGAGGTGGCAGCACTTTTATCTTCACATAATTTTGCAAATGTGATATGTTTTCCTACTAGAGTAAAGTTAGAAAAAGAGATAAACTCTGAAATCCTTTATAGATGGACAAAGATATGGATTTCTACACCTAACTCTACTGAAGAAAGACATATAAGAAGGATAAATAAAATAAAAGAAATTGAAGAGGAAAATTTCAAATGAAAAACATTTTATATTTACCATTTTTATTATTTTTTATTTATAACATTATTTATTCAAAGGATTTAGAACAGGCAATAGAACTAATAAATAAAAGTAAATTTGATGATGCAATAGAAATTTTAGAAACAAATGGTGAAGAAAATGATATATTGTTAGCTATTGCATATTTAGGTAAGAAAGATTTCAAAACAGCAAAAGTGTTTGCCTTAGAGTACTGGTTAAAAAATGAAAATGATATATTAGCTAATTATATTCTTGCTTTAATTTCAGAAGAGTTAAAAGAATATGATGTAGCTTTGATGTATTGGGAGGTAGTTTCTAAAAACGCAAAGAGTTCATCTTTGAAACAACTTTCAAAAAAACATATAGAAGTTTTAAATAAATTAAAAAGATGAAAATTTTGAAATTTGTTTTAACAATCTGTTTGTTAGGGTTTTTCTGCTGTGTTACACCAAAGGGTGTTTTCTATAAGGGATTTGAGCTAAGTCGTATTGCGGTGATATCTGTAGATGAGTTTAAGCCTTATGGAAATTATTCTTCAAGCGGAGAGATGATTAGGGATTTAATAATTCAACATCTTCTTAGAAGAAACTTTATTGTAAAAGATGCTAAATCAGAGGATGTAGAATATGTACTTGTGGGAGCTGTTATAAAATTTCAACCAGAGAAAAAATATCTTGTATATATGGGAGAAGAAGATAAACAGATGGTATTAGGTAATATTCTTACAGAAATAAGCGGAAGTTACGTATATAAAATTTCTTCTGCATTTGGACTTAAAAATGCAGAAGTGATTGCTACAAACTCTACTGTTGGAGTTTCTGCTAAACTTATAGAGAAAAAAACAGGTAAAATTTTATGGAGCAGTTCATTTACCTATGAAGCGCTTACTATAGAAACAGCTGCAGATGTAGTCGCTAATTATTTAGTGACTTCTTTGACAGGAAAAAAATAAATTGAATGAATAAAATTTCAAGCTTTATAGAGTATACTAACTTAAAACCCTACGCTACTAAAAAAGATATAATAAGACTTTGTAAACAAGCAATTAAGTATAATTTTTATGCTGTATGTGTTAATCCTTTTTATGTGAAATTATGCAAAAAAATTTTAGAAGGTACTCCTGTAAAAGTATGTAGTGTTGTAGGATTTCCGTTAGGAGCTACTACTACAGCAACTAAAGTTTTTGAAGCAAAACAAGCTATTAAGGATGGAGCAGATGAGATAGATGTTGTAGTCAATTTGTCAGCTTTGAAATCAAACGATTTAAAAAGTGTATATAAAGAAATAAAAACCTTACGTGAAGTTACTAAAAATAAAGTTTTAAAGTTGATAATAGAGACATGTTATCTTACAAAAGAAGAAAAAATTAAAATATGTAATATAGCAAAAAAAGCAAAAGTCGATTTTATAAAAACATCTACAGGATTTGGTAAATCTGGTGCTAAAGAGTCAGATGTTAGATTGATTAAATCTATTGTGGGAGAAAAAATAGGAATAAAAGCATCAGGTGGAATAAAAAATAAAAAAACAGCTTTAAAAATGATTAAATTAGGTGCCACTCGTATAGGTACCTCTTCATTAATTAAGGACTAGATTTTATGATTCATAAATGGGAAATAAAACCATTTAAAGAGAGAGAAAAAGTAGAATATAGAATAAGAATAAAAGCACAAGAAGAAGATCTTCAACAGTTAAAGGAGTTTTTAAAAGAGAATAAAATAGAAATATCAAAAGAATTTCCTTCTTTAAGTACAGAATTTAATTATGTTCTGTATATAAGTAAAGTTTCTTTAGAAAATGTAAATAAGTTATCTTTATTACTTAAAAACTTATGCAATGATGGAAGTTTTATAGAAGAAACTACTTCTTGTAAAGATGAAGCTAACGGGTTAAAATACTTATATGAGGTACTTAAAGGAATGTATGAACTACCGGTAATTGGTGATAATAAAAATTTAAAGGAAGAATACTATGATATCTTAAAAGAGGCTAGTAAGATGATATCTTCTATTACAGATTTTAGTCAACTTACAAAGATGCTTTTTAAGATATCGCATCAATTAAATTATGATAAAGTAGTTATACTTCTTAGAGATGAAGATATGTTTAGTTTTGTAGATGGATATGGGATAGATAAAAGTATAACTGGTTTGTATAAGTTAGACCTGAGTATAGGTGAGATGATAAAAGATTTAGGTAAAATTATAAGAAAGGAAGAAATACCTATAGAAATTCTTAATACCCAGGAGATATTTAAGATATTCCCAGTTGGAATTATAATTTCTTTGATTTCTGAAAAAGAAACAGAGGGCTTTATATTATTGAATGAAAAATCTTATTCTACAAAAGACATAAGATATGATTTTGATTTATTAGAAATTATATCTTCACAAATTTCTTCTGTAATAAAAAATTTTCGTTTGTCAAAAGAAGCTATTACAGATACTTTAACAGGCACATATAGATATAACTACTTTATAAGAAGACTAAATGAGGAAATTTATAGAAGTGAATTGTATAAACACCCTTTAAGTTTATTAATGATAGATTTAGATAATTTTAAAATAATAAATGACACTTATGGACATCAGGTGGGCAATGTAGTGTTAAGAGAAGTAGGTAGGATACTAAAAGAAAATACGAGAGTAAGTGATATTGTATGTCGTTATGGAGGAGATGAATTTGCTATAATTTTTCCTGAAACAAATATAGATGAAGCATTGAAGTCTGCAGAGATATTGAAAGAACATATAAATAGTGTGGTTAAAATTACAAATGAATTACGACAGAAAATAGAAAAACTTGGATTAGAAATGACCTCAAAAATTTTTAATCCAAAAATTGTTGATACTGAACTAAAGGTTACTGCTTCTATGGGTTTAGCTTTTATAACTGGCAAAGAGAATAGAAGGATTACTGTAGAAGAGTTTGTTAATTATGCTGATAAAGCTTTATATTTATCTAAAGTAGAAGGAAAAAATAAAATAAGTATATGGAATGAAGAAGAAATCACAAAATTTTTAAATGAATAATAAGATAAAGAGACTATGAAAACAAATATAGATCAACTACTACAACTTATGGTAAAAAAAGGAATTTCTGATATTCATTTTAAAGCTAACACTTCACCTCTAATTAGGATAAATGGTAAAATTGTATCTTCTAAGTATGAAAAACTTTCTAAAGAGACGATAGAAAATATAGCTTATGAGTTAATGAATGAAGAACAAAGAAAGATTTTTGAACAAGAGTATGAGTTGGATTTTGCTTATTCAGTAGAAGGGGTTGCCAGATTTAGAGTAAATGTTTATAGACAGAAGGGGACAATAGCACTGACATTAAGAGTGATTCCTTTAGAAATAAAATCTTTTAAAGAATTAAATTTACCAGAGGATGTTTTAAAAAAGTTAGCAAGTGAACCAAGGGGTTTGATACTTATAGCAGGTATTACTGGTTCGGGCAAAACCACAACGCTAAATGCTATGTTAAATTATATAAATGAGAATTTTGAGTATAATATAATCACTATAGAAGATCCGATAGAATATTATCATACTGATAAAAAGTCATCTATTTCTCAGAGAGAAATAGGTTCTGATACAAAATCTTTTAAAAATGCACTTAAGTATGTATTAAGACAAGATCCAGATGTTGTTGTTATAGGTGAAATGCGTGATTTTGAGGCTATTTCTGCTGGTATTACTGCAGCTGAGACAGGTCATTTAGTTCTCTCTACAATTCATACAATTGATGCTGTACAAACAATTGATAGAATAATAGATAGCTATCCTCCTCATCAACAAAAACAAGCAAGAGTACAGATTTCTAATGTATTAAAAGGTATAGTGGCACAAAGATTATGTAATTTAAAAGATGGTTCAGGAAGAATACCTGCTGTTGAGGTTCTTATAGGAACTTCTTTTGTAAGAAAACTTATATTAGAGAACAAAACTCAAGAGCTTTATAAGGCTATGGAAGCTGGAGAGTATTATATGATGAATACTTTTGATCAGTCTCTGCTTAAGTTATATAATTCGGGATTAATTACATTTGAAGAGGCATTAGATAAAGCTACAAATCCTGAAGACTTACAATTAAAACTTCGTGGAATTTCTCAGATAAGAGGTTAACTAATAAAGTGGATTATAAAGATAAAAAAGTTGAAGAGATATTAGAAGAGTTAAAAACTGTCTTAGATTCTATCACTAAATCAGGTAGTAAAACATTACAAGAGGAAGGTTTTAAAAAAATAGAAAATATAAAAAATGTTTTAAAATCGGAAGATATAGAAGTAAAAGCTGAAGAACAAATCTTTTCTAAAAACAAATTAGATTCGACAGAATCATTGTTATCTAAAGGTGAGAAGCAAAAAGATGAGAAAGAAAATATAATAAAAGAAAAAACATCATCAGATGATAAGACAAAAAAGGACGAAAAGACAATTTTACAGGATAGAAAAGATGAAAAGTTGTTAATAAAAACTATGCTTGTATTTCCATCAATTTTGCAAGATGCTAAAAATGAATTTTTTGATAATATAAATTCTACTTTAAAACGTGTTAGCAAAAAAAATATAGAGATTATAAGTGAAGCATGTGTTGGTTATAATTCTTTAGGTAAAGATGTTTTTTTGCAATATAATTTGATAATTGAAAAAATAAAAATTTATAATTTAAGTGTTTTTATTTTAATAGTAAATGAAAATACTCCTGAAGTTGAGGAATTTATTAAGAAAATTTCTTCATTTGTTCTTTTAGCAAAGAGTATAAGCACAAAAGAATTAAAAATGAAGTCTACATATTTAGATCTTTCTATAGATTTACTTTTAACTATAAAACAACAATGATTTCTGCTTGGGAATTAAAATATTTTTCAACTGAGAAATATCCAAACAGGTATAGACTAAGAATTAGGTGTGCTTTAGAAGATTTAGAAGAGTTATGTAATTTTCTTAAGGATGAATTAAGTTTGGACATTTCTCCGCCTTTTAATGTTTTATCTTCAGATTATAATATAGGTATTTTTATATATGACTTACCAGTAAATATAAAAAACAAACTTGTAGACAAAATGTTTTCTATTTGTAAAAATGGGATAGTTGAGGATACTACATCTTTGTCTAATGAAAATCCTCAACAGCAAAAAGTTTCAAAAAAAGACACTTTTCCTGATGATTTAGGAAGTGTACTTACTGAGTTGGTTGAACAATTAAGTTCAAGAGCAACCGAAGAAGAAAAAGTTTCTAAACAAAGTATTTTTAGTGGTATGCCTTTAAATCCTAAATTTACTTTTGAGAATTTTGTTGTAGGAGCTAACAACAGGTTTACTCACGCTGCTGCTTTAGCTGTAGCAGAAAATCCTGGTAAAGCATATAATCCATTGTTTATATATGGTGGTGTAGGATTAGGTAAAACTCATCTTATGCAAGCAATAGGGCATTATATTAAGAAAAAAAGACCTCTGCTAAAAGTTGTGTATATTCCGGCTGATAAATTTGTTACACAGGTAATAGAAGCAATAAAAGCTGGTAATATTCAGATGTTAAGAGATGCTTATATAAATGTAGATGTTTTATTAGTAGATGATGTTCAATTTATGGCTGGCTCTGAATCTACACAAGAGGAGTTTTTCCATATATTTAATACATTACATCAATATGGAAAACAAATAGTTCTTACAAGTGACAGGCCACCAAAACTTTTATCTACTCTTGAAGACAGATTAAGATCCAGATTTGAATGGGGTCTTATTGCTGATATAAAATCTCCTTCTTTAGAAACAAGAGTCGCTATTCTTAAAAAGAAGGGAGAAGAAGAGCATGTTAATGTAGATGATAATATTCTTTTATATATAGCTTCTAAATTAAAGTCAAATATTAGAGAACTTGAAGGATTTCTTAAAAGAATCACAGCATATGCTACCTTGAATAACACACCTATAAATATGGAGTTGGTCAAACAACTTATGAGTGAGTTGTTGCCTGAGGAAGAGCTTACAGAAGAAGAGAAAGCATTATTAGAAACTAAAAAAGAAAAAATTGAAGAAAAACCTAAAGAAGAAATAAAACCGCCACAGGAAGTTCCTACTCCTTCTCAGGTAAAACAGAAAGAAGTTCAAACAATTTCTACAGAACAGATATATAATTCAGTACAACCAACCCAACAAGTATCGTCTACCAAACAAAATATTTTAGAGGATCAAAAGTTTTATCAGGATTATGAAACAGGAGTAAATGTAGTAGAAGCAGCATTTTTTTATCCTGAAGGTAAAATAGAGGAACTCAATTTAGTAAAACAAAAATTTGCTGAAATTATAAAAAAACATAATTTAAAATATAAATTAATAACAGCATTTGACAGACCATATATGTTAGAAAATATCAACTACAGGTTATTTGTAGAATTGTGCAAAACAAATAAAGTTAACATTTGTATAGTAATCTCTCCTCCTCCTAACAGTAACATTTCAGCGGAAGAATTATATAATAACCTTTTACCATTAATGGAGTCAGAAAATATTAGATTAGAATATATTTATTGGAAAGAAATAACCAAAGAATATAGATATTTAAACCTGGCCTTAGATATTGCCTTGTCTAGATTTAAAATAATATAGTTTTTTCTAAACAACCCACACATCTCCCTCTTTACTTAATTTTATAAAATTAACTATTGATTTATTATCGTAAATTTCTTAAAAAATAAACTATGAAATTAACAGATTTTTATTTACCAACATTAAGAGAAACACCGAGTGAATGTGATACCATATCATCTCAACTTATGTTTAGGGCGGGTTTAATAAGAAAACTTACTAGTGGAATATATGAATACTTACCTTTAGGTTTAAGAGTTATTAAAAAAATTGAACAAATTACTCGAGAAGAGATGGATGCTATAGGTGGACTTGAAGTATGGTTGCCTCATCTTTTGCCACGAAATATTTGGGATGAGACAGGAAGGTGGCAGTTATATGGAAATGAACTTTTTAGGTTAAAAGATAGAAAAAATGCTGATTTTTGCCTTTCACCCACAGCTGAGGAAGTAATTACGGATCTTATTAGAGGAGAGTTAAGATCATATAGACAACTACCAAAAATGTTTTATCAGTTTGGGGTAAAGTTTAGAGATGAAATAAGACCCAGATTTGGAGTAATTAGAGCAAGAGAGTTTTATATGAAAGATGCATATTCTTTCCATAAAGATGAGAAAGATGCAGAGGAGTATTATAAGAAAGTATTTGATGCCTATTGTAGGATATTTAGAAGATGTGGCTTAAAATTTGTAGTAGTAGAAGCTGCTACTGGAGCTATTGGGGGTAAGTTTTCTCATGAATTTATGGTTGTTAAAGAAAATGATCCTAATTTTATTGGAGAAGAAACAATAGTTTTTTGTTCAGAATGTGGGTATTCTGCAAATATAGAAAAAGCAGAGTGTATAGACAGCCAAATTGATTCCTATGAATTTTCAGATTTGAAAAATTTACAAGAAGTTTATACTCCTAATGTAAGAACTGTAGAAGAAGTTAGTAATTTTTTAAAAGAATCAAAAGAAAAATTTATAAAAACATTGGTATATATAAGTGAGATTTCAAATAATGTTTATTTGGTTCTTATTAAAGGTGACTATGAAGTAAACGAGTCTAAACTTAAAGATATTATAGGTGATGGAACTATAAGATTAGCTTCTGCTGAATTAGTTAAGGAAATATTTGGTGTCTCAGTAGGTTTTTTAGGACCTGTTAATTTACAAGTGAAAAAAGACTATATAGTCAAAATTATAGCAGATAACTCTATAAAATATATAATCAATGGAATTTCTGGAGCGAATAAAGAAGATTATCATGTTAAAAATATCAATTATGGAAGAGATTACAACGTAGATAAGTTTGGAGATATAAGAAATATTACTAAATATGATCTTTGCCCTATTTGTAAGAAAAAAAACACTTTAAATTTTTCTAAAGGTATAGAAATTGGTCATACATTTAAATTAGGAACAAAGTATTCAGAAGCAATGAATGCTACATTTCTTGATGAAAACAATAAAGAAAGATATTTTGTAATGGGTTGCTACGGAATAGGTATTTCAAGAATAGTAGCTGCAGCTATAGAACAGAATTATGATGAAAAAGGTATTATTTGGCATCCTAATATTGCTCCATTTTTAGTTTACATACTTCCTATAGACTATAATGATTACCAAATCAAAGAAGTAGCAGATAAGTTATATAATCTGCTACTAAAACACAACATAGAGGTTATTTTAGATGATAGAGATGAACGTCCAGGAGTAAAGTTTAAAGATGCTGATCTTATAGGTATACCTCTACGAATCACTGTGAGTAAAAGATTACTTCCTGATCAAGTTGAACTATATATTAGAAAAACGTCAGAGAGACAAGTTATAAATATTAATGAAATAATAAATAAAATTAATGAAACCCTTGCTTCATTAAAAAATTTTTAGTATTAAAAATTTTATATTCTCTTATGAAAAAAGAAACTTTAGATAAAATTACAGAAATAATTACACCGATTTTAGAATCTAAAGGGTATGAGTTGGTTGACATAGAATATACTCCTTCACCAGAGGGAATGATTTTGAGAGTTTATATTGATAAAGATGGTGGTGTAAAAATTAGAGATTGTGAAATTGTGTCTGTGGCTTTGTCAGCTATTTTAAATTCTAATGAAATAATTGAAGAGGATTATACAATTGAAGTTTCTTCTCCTGGTATATATCGTGAGTTAAAAAGAGAGAAGGATTTTATTAAATACTTAGGTCATAGGGTTAAAGTAAAGTTATATAGTAGTGTAGAAATTCCTAACTATGAGAAACAAAAAGTTTTTTTTGGTAAGATTAAAGATTTTAAAAATAATACTTTATGGATTATTTTAGATAATAATACAGAAATTGCTTTTGATATGAAAGATGTTGCAAAAGTTAACTTAGAGCCGGATATTTCAAGTTTATTTAATAAATAATCAAGATTAAGAAGGTAAAGTTATGACAGATATAAAAGTTGAAGATATTTTACCTGCATTAGAACAGATAGAAAAATTACATAAAGTTTCTCGTAATGAAATTATAAAATTTATAGAATTAGCAGTTACTTCTGCTGCTAATAAATTTTTTGGTTCAGAATATAAAATTATAACAGAAATTAAACCTGAAAATTTTAATATTCAAACCTTTATTATTAAGAAAGTTGTAAATAATGTGACTAATGATAAACAAGAAATTTCTTTAGAAGAAGCAAAAAAATACAACTCAGATGCTAAAATAGGTGATGAGATAAAAATTTTGGTAGATAATGCATCATTTCTTAGATTAGCAGCTCAGTCTGCAAAGAAGGTAGTTATTCAGAGACTTCGCGAAAGTTACAAGAAGAATTTACTTGAAGAATTTGAGTCAAAAATAGGAGAGGTTATTTCTGCTAATGTATATGCTATAAGAGGAAAAACAATTATATTAGAAATAGTTGGGGGTGTTGAAGGTATAATTCCTCAGAGGGAACAAGTATTTAAAGAAAAATTTAAAATAGGACAGACGATTAAAGTTTTAGTTAAAGAAGTTGAAAAAACGAAAAAAGGCATAAGAGTAATAGCTTCTAGGTTTGATAAAAATTTTATAAAAAAACTTTTTATGTCAGAAATACCTGAGATTAAAGAAAATGTTGTAGAAATAGTTAATATTGTTCGCGCTGCCGGGAATAGAACAAAAATAGTTTTAAAATCTAATAATCCAAAAGTAGATCCTGTTGGTTCCTGTGTTGGTGTAAAAGGTTCTAGAATAAAGCTTATAATTGATGAACTTCAAGGAGAAAAAATTGATTTAATACCTTATACTGAAGATATCTTAAAATTTATAGCTTTGTGTTTATCTCCTTGGAAAGTGGAGAAAGTTGAAATAGAGGATCCTGATAAAAAAATAGCAAGAGTATATTTATCTAAGTCTTTATATGATACTGTTTATGGAAAATCCAATATAAATGTAAATCTTGCTAAAGAATTGACTAATTGGGATATAAAAATATATCCTTTAGAAGATAGTAAGAGCAAAAATGATTAAAAAAAATAAAAAAAGAGATGCTCCACAACAATCAACCAAACAAGAAGTTAGTAAGGGACAAAAAAAGACAAAGGAAAAATCTGTTTCATCTAAAAATGTTAAAGAATCTTCTTCTTTAAAAACACAGAAGGGAAAATCTGAAAAGTCTGTTGTTGGTAGGGCTAAAAAACCAATAGTTATTAAATTAAAGAAAGAAGGACTTTCTCCCCAAGAGATTTCGCAATTAATAAAACAACCGGTTAATAAAATTATAACGGAGCTTATAAGCTTAGGAGTAATAGTCTCCGCTACGCAAAAAATAACTGATAGAGACACTCTTGAGTTGTTATTTATTCAGTTAGGTAAAAAAGTAGAATTTGAGGAAGAAGTAGAAGAAGTAGAAAAAGTTGTTGAATTAGAGAAGAAAGAAGAGCTTCCTAAAATAGAAGTAAAAGAAGAAGTAAAAATAGAGAAAAAAATAGAACCCATACCCATCAAAAAAGAAATTCCGCCAAATTTTGTTAAGAAAATTCCAGTGGTAACAGTGATGGGACATGTAGATCATGGTAAAACTACATTATTAGATACTATAAGAAAAACCAATGTTGCTGCTAAAGAGTATGGTGCTATTACTCAACATATAGGTGCTTATAAAGTTAAATATAAAGAAAATTATATAACCTTTATAGATACTCCTGGACATGAAGCGTTTTCGGCTATGAGAGCAAGAGGAGCGAAAGTTACAGATATAGTGGTGTTAGTGGTAGCCGGAGATGAGGGGATTAAGCCACAGACGATAGAGTGTATAAATCATATAAAATCAGCCAATGTTCCGTTTATAGTTGCTATTAATAAAATTGATTTACCTCAATGCAATGTAAACAATGTTAAAAAACAATTTGCTGATATAGGAATTATACCTTCTGATTGGGGAGGTGATGTAGAGTTTGTAGAGATATCAGCAAGAAATAACATAAATATAGATAAACTGTTAGAGATAATAATAACTCAAGCAGAAATAATGGAGCTTTATGTACCGATTGATGTTTTCTGTGAAGCTGTTGTGATAGAGACAAAATTTGACCAGAAAAAAGGTTTTTTAGCTACAGTAATAGTAAACAAAGGTAAACTTAAAATTGGAGATAGTTTTGTGTGTGGTTATTCTTATGGTAAGGTAAAGTCTATATACGATGAAAATGCACAACGACTTAATGAACTTAATCCAGGAGAACCTGGTGAGATATTTGGTTTTGAAGTTCCTGCGGTTGCAGGTGATACTTTGAAAGTTGTTAAAGATGAAAAGGAAGCAAGAAGAATTTATGAAGAACTTGAAACTCAGAAAAAATTAAAGTTAGGAGAAACTAAGAAGCGTTTATCTATAGAAGATATTATTTCCGGTAAAAGTAAAGTTTTGACATTGGTTATAAAAACAGACACACATGGTTCTCTTGAGGCTATATTAAAGATGTTAAATAGTTTATCAGAAGAAATCAAAAATATTCCTGATCTACCAGAGTTAAAAATAGCGCATTCCTCTGTGGGAGAAATAAAAGAGTCAGATGTTTTAATAGCTACAGCAAGTAATGCCATAATAATAGGATTTAATGTAAGACCTAATCTTCAAGCTCTAAAAGATGCTAAGCATGAAGGTATAGAAATACGCACTTATAGATTAATTTATGATTTAATTGAAGATATAAGAAATATATTAAAACGTTTGGAGACAAAAAAAGAAGTAGAAGAATTTTTAGGTAGAGCCAGAATAAAAAAGATATTTGAAATTTCCAAGGTTGGAAAAGTTGCTGGTTGTATAGTTGAGGAGGGCAAAATTGTAAGAAGTGCCAAGGTAAGAATTTTAAGAGACAATGTTATTATAGGAGAAACAAAGATTGCTTCTTTAAAACATTTTAAAGAAGATGTAAAAGAAATTCAACAGGGTTATGAATGTGGAATTTTCCTTGAAAATTTTCAAAATATAAAAGAGAATGATGTTATAGAATGTTATCAAATTGTTTCAAAATGAAAAGTTTATATAGACAAGACAGACTTAAAAAACAGATTCATAAAGAAATAGCAAAAATAATATCTAGTTTAAAAGATCCAAGAGCTAGTAGTGTAACTATTACCGAAGTTAAAATTTCACCTGATATGAAGATAGCTAAGATATACTATTCTGTGATTGACAATAACATAAAAAGTACAGAAGAAATGTTTGAAGTAGCTAAAGGTTTTATTAAAAGTAGTTTAGCACAGAGATTAAATCTTAAATATGCAATAGATATAGAATTTGTTTATGATAAATTCCTAGAGAAAGCTTTTAGAGTAATTACGATTTTAGATAAAATTAAGGATGAAGAAAGTAACAAGTAAAGAAGCAAAGAAATTTTTTGAGTTGGTTAAAAATTCTAATAATATTCTTATTACTGGTCATGAATTTCCTGATGCTGATGTCATAGGAAGTGCATTATCTTTGTTTATTGTGATAAATAAATTATATCCTCGCAAGAAAATAGAAATATATTTTAAAGATAAGATTCCGGATTATTTGAAGTTTTTGCCGTACATAAACAAAATAAAAACAACAAAAAAAATTTCTCAAAAGAGAAAGTATGATTTAGGTATAATTTTAGAATGTATAGATCCTACGAGAATGGGAGGAATAATAGATTTTTCTCAAGCAAAATATATAGCAAACATAGATCATCATTTAAATAATCAAAATTACTTAGGCAACAATATGCTAAATATAGTATATCCTGAGTATGCATCTTGTGCAGAAATAGTTTTTGACATTTTTAAAATAAACAAGATAAAATTAAATAAAGACATAGCGTTATGTATATATGTTGGAATAGTTACAGATACAGGTATGTTTCAATGGAATAATACTAATACACATAGTTTTTCTGTTGCTGGTGAACTTCTTTTATATGGTATAGAGCCTTATTTTGTATATAAAAAATTATATAGAAACAAAAGTTATAAAAGTATGTTATTGCTTAGTAAAGTGTTAAATACTATGAAATTTAAAAAAATTAAAAAATATCTAATAGGTATGATGGAAGTTACGCAAGAAATGTTGAGACAAACTAATACTACTTTTCAAGATACCGAAAATTTCATAAACTTTATAATGGATGTAGCTAATACTAACATTGGGATTTTATTTAAAGAAGAAAATAGCCATTACACAAAAGTAAGTTTTAGATCCGATACGATAGATGTAGAAAAAATATGTAAAAATTGGGGTGGGGGAGGTCATAAATCTGCTGCAGGTGCTATGATTGAGGGAGGGATTGAGGAGGTAAAATATAAAGTGTTGAGATATTTAAAAAAAGTTTTGAAATGAATAAATGGAGTGTTGCTACTATTGGATTTTTTGATGGTGTTCATTTAGGACATCAAAAATTAATAGCCACAGTTAAACAATTAGCCAAAAGTTCTAATCTTAGAAGTCTAGTATTTACATTTGATAAGAGTTTAAAGTCAAAAGAGTTAATTTTTAGTTTTAAAAAAAAAATAAAGGATATAAAGTTATTTAAAGTAGATAAAATTATTGTTTTAAATTTTGAAAAAATAAAAAATTTATCTCCTAAGAAGTTCTTTGAAAAATTTATAGTTAAAAATAAAGTAAAGATGATTGTTATAGGTAGTGATTTCAGATTTGGAAAAAATGCTTCTGGAGATGTGGATTTGTTAATTAGCTTAGCTAAAAAACATATGATTTCTGTAGCTGTAATAAAGGATGTAAAAGTGAAAATTAATAACAAAAATTATTCTGTATCATCTTCACTTATAAGAGATAAAATTAAAAAATCTAAATTTAAAGAAGTTAAAAACCTTCTGGGAAAAGATTATTATATAGAGGGTAAACCTGTAAGTGGTTATAAAATTGGTAGTAGATTTTTAGGAGTTCCTACGTTAAACGTTAAACCTGATGGATTGGCTTTACCTAAAGGTGTAATTTTAGGGATAACAGAGATAGATAAAAAGAAATTTTTTTCAATAGCAAATTTTGGATATTCACCTACTTTTGATTTTAAAAAAAGAGAGTTTTTAGTCGAGATACATATTTTAGGAGAAAAAAATATTAAGGCTAAAAACAATCTTTTAAAATTTTATCCTATAAAAAAAATAAGAAATGAGAAAAAATTTCCTTCTATTTTTTCGTTAAAAGAACGTATTATGAAAGATATTAAAATAGCTTATGATTTTTTTAAAACGTACAAAGGAGGTAATTGATGAATCGGATAATAAATTTAGCAATTATAGGTTCTTCTACTTCCGGAAAAACTTCTTTGACAGAAGCAATTTCTTACATAGTAGGTATAATTTCTAGGTTAGGTAGTGTACAAAATGGAAATACTATTTCTGACTATCTTCCAGAAGAAATAGAAAGACAAATCTCAATAAGTAACTCCGTTATTAGTTTTCAGTATAAAAATAAAAAAATAAATTTAATAGACACCCCAGGTTTTCCTGACTTTATAGGAGAGGTTTTATGTGCTTTAAATGTAGTAGAGAATTGTATATTAGTCGTAAGTGGTGATTCGCAAGTTGATGCTCAAACTTGTGATTTTGTTGAAATGTTAAAAGAAAAAAATATACCTTTTGTTGTAGTAGTTAATAAGTTGGATAAAGAAAATATAAATTTTATTGAAAAATTAAAAGAATTAGAAGAAAAACTTGAAATAAATTTAACTCCGATAACTGTTCCTAAAGTAACTGGAAATAATTTTGAGATTATCAATTTTTTATCTTTACAAGATAAAAATTTTCCAGAAGAAATTAACAGTTTATATGATAAATTTTTTGAAAACATAATAAGCTCAAATGAATCTTTGATGGAAAAGTACTTAAATAATGAAAATATTCCACCCAATGAAATTATTTCATACATTAAAGAGGGATATTCTACACTTCAAGTAAAGCCACTTTTTTGTATTTCTTCAATAAAATTAGTAGGGATAAAGGAATTGTTAGATTTTTTAACAGAAAATTTTGTTCTTGCAGAAGAATTTCTAACTAAAAATGGTTTTTTAAGTGAGCAACCTGTATCTGCTTTGGTATTTAAAACTGTAAGCGAACCTGGTATGGGACAGATGAATTATGTAAAAGTCTATAGTGGTAAGTTTGTTAGTGGAATGGATGTGAAGAATATAACACGAAATATAACAGAAAGAATAGGACAGTTAGTGAATCTTCAAGGTAAAAAACGTCAAGAGGTACCAGAACTTCCATTTGGTGATATAGGAGGTTTGATTAAATTAAAAGAAACAAGAACAAATGATATTTTATCTAATGATGAAACAATAGGAAATAAAATAAAAAGGATAGAATTTCCAGAACCTTTAACAGATATGGCAGTTATATCTAAAACAAAAGGAGAAGAAGAGAAGGTAGGAAATGCTTTTAGTAATGTCTTATTAGAAGATCCTACTTTGAGATTTAAATATAATCCAGAGATAAAACAGATGATTGTGTCTGGTATAGGATTTACTCAGTTAGAAGTAGTAGTTAAGAGGATAAAATCAAGATATAATGTAGATGTTGAACTTATAAAACCAAAAATTCCTTATAAAGAAACGATTAAAAGGAAAGTAGAAGCAGAGGGAAAGTATAAAAGACAATCTGGTGGTAGAGGGCAATATGGTCATTGTTTTTTAAGAGTAGAACCTTTACCAAGGGGTAAAGGATTTGAATTTGTAGATGAAATTTTTGGAGGAGTAATTCCTAAGAATTATATTCCATCTGTGGAGAAAGGAGTTTTAGAGAAAATGGCAGAGGGTGTGATTGCTGGGTATCCGGTAGTAGACATAAAAGTAACACTTTTTGATGGTTCCTATCATGAAGTTGACTCCTCTGATATGGCATTTAAAATTGCTTCAAGAATGGCTTTACAAAAAGCAGTAATGGAAGGCTCTCCTTGTATATTAGAACCAATAATGGATGTAGAAATAAAAGTTCCGGAGGAGTATTTAGGAAGTGTAATAGGAGATATAAACAGTCGTAGAGGAAGAATAATATCTTTCGAAAAGGAACAAAAATATCAAAAGATAAAAGCACAAATTCCCTTAGCAGAACTACATGGATATACTATGGATTTAAGAAGTTTAACCAAAGGTGCTGGTAAATTTTCTATGAAACTGTCTCATTATGAAGAATTACCTCCCCATTTAGCACAACCATTAATTGAAGAATATCAAAAAAGTAAATCTCAGCAAGAAGAATAACGATTGTTTATAAAGGTTCGTATCTTTTATACTGATGCGTATTTACATAATTTTTGAGTTAAAATTCTTTAGTTGATTTTAGTTTTTAGTTGTCTTTAGAGATTTTTCTATATCATGTTTTTAAGATATCTTAAAATTTTTTGTTTTTAGTTGAATTTTATTTATAATTTTGTAATATTTATATAATTGTAATATTTATATAAAATTTACTCTAACACTAAATTAGGAGGGATGAAGTGAAAAATTTAATATACTTTACAGCAATTTTTATACTTCTTAACAGTTGTGCCACTACCCCAACTGTTACTCGTATTGATGTTTCAGAACAGATAGATCTAAGTGGAGAGTGGAATGATACTGATTCTCAACTTGTGGCTGCTGAGATGATAAAAGACGCTTTAGCTCGTCCTTGGATTGATGAGTTTATTTCAGCTAAAAGACAAAAACCTAGAATAATAGTAGGAACAGTTAAAAATCGTTCTCATGAACATATAAATACGCAGACATTTGTAAAAGATTTAGAAAGAGAGTTAATTAATTCTGGGAGAGTGATATTTGTAGCCTCAAAAGAAGAAAGGCAAGAGATAAGAGAAGAAAAACTTGATCAAATGATGCATGCTTCTGCTGCTACAAGAAAGCAGTTAGGTGAGGAATGGGGAGCAGATTTCATTCTTCAGGGACAGATAAATACCATCATTGATCAAGCAGGTAACAAAACAGTAAAGTATTATCAGGTTGAATTAGAGCTTGTAAAAATTTTAACTAATGAAAAAGTATGGATTGGGCAGAAAAAAATTAAAAAACTTGTTGAACGTCCGAGGACAAGATTTTAGAAAGTATTTTTAGTAAATTTGTGTTTGATGAAAATTTTAATTACTGGTGGTGCAGGATTTATAGGTTCTAATATTGTAGATGAGTGTATTAAAAAAGGTTGGAATGTAATAGTTGTAGATAACCTTTCTACTGGTAAAAAAGAAAATATAAATTATAAAGCAAAATTTTATAATGTTGACATTACTGATTTCGAAACTTTAAAAAAAGTATTTGAAAAAGAAAATCCAGATATCATCAATCATCATGCTGCCCAGATAGATGTTAGAAAATCAGTCGCTAATCCTCAATATGATGCTTCTATAAATATCATCGGATCTTTAAATCTATTAGAACTATCTGTTAAGTGTAAAGTTAAAAAGTTTATATTTGCCTCTTCTGGTGGCACTATATACGGTGAATGTAAGGGGAAAAGGCTTCCTAAAGAATCTAACAAGCCACTTCCAGAATCACCTTATGGTTGTGCGAAAGCATCTGTAGAATTTTATATGTGGTATTATCATAAAGTTTACGGGCTTAATGTGATATCTTTAAGATACGCAAATGTTTATGGACCAAGACAAGATCCATTTGGAGAGGCAGGAGTGATTTCTATTTTTATAAATAGAATGTTAAATAATGAAGATGTATATATTTTTGGAGATGGAAAACAGATGAGAGATTTTGTGTTCGTAAAAGATGTTGTAGATGCAAATATAAAAAGTATGCTTAGTAACAAAAACTTTGGTATTTACAATGTTGGTTCTGGAAAAACAATTTCTATTATTTCATTATTTAAAAAGCTAAAGAATTTGCTAAATTATAATAAGTCACCAATATATCAACCTCCTAGGAAAGGTGAGATTCTAAAAAGTTGTCTTAGTATTGATTTAATAAAAAAGGAACTAAATTGGAGCCCAAAAGTTTCACTAGATGAAGGGCTTAAGAAAACTATTGAATATTTCAAAAATAAAATGAGATAATGGAAAAACCAAAGTTTATTAATGAACTTATAAGTATTTTTAAAAGTTTTCCATCCGTAGGGCCTAAAGCAGCAGAAAGATTTACATATTTTTTATTAGATAATAGAAATTTATTATCTTCTTTTGTAAAAGTTTTAACTGAGATAGAAAATAATATAGTTAGATGTAAATATTGTAATAATTTTTCCTCAGAAAATCCTTGCCATATTTGCACAGATACTAAAAGAAATAATAAGCTTTTATGCGTGGTTGAAAAATATCAAGATATTTATTCTATAGAAAAGACTGAGTATAATGGTTTATACTATGTATTAGGTGCGGTTATAAATCCTCTTGAAGGAAAGATGCCAAAAGATATAGATATAGAAGCACTATATAGAAGAATAGTTGAAGTGGAAAAAGAATATATTCCTGACGAAGTTATTATAGCATTAGGATTTACAACAGAATCTGAAATTACATCTAATTTTATCATAGAGTATTTAAAATCAAAAAATATAAAAATCAAGTTTTCTAGAATAGCTAAAGGACTTCCTGTTGGAGCTGATATAGAGTACTCTGATCCACAGACATTATCTTTTGCTTTTAAAAATAGAATATTGTTATGAAAATTGAGAGATTTGAATTTCAAAGCAAGTTATATTTGATACTGGATAATTTTTTAAAGTATACAATTCCTATATTTTATTTTTTAGTTGCAGTAATGTTTTATTTAAGAACTTACGATTCTTGTCAAATAAAAATTACAATTACCCAAATAGGTGGGACAGTTATAATTCTTTTATGGTTTATTAAGTTATTAGAAAATCTAAAAGAAGCAAAAAGTTTTTATTTCAATAATTGGCAAATAGTTGTTCCTTTTGTTTTATTTTTACTTTCAGGACTTCAATCTCATCTTTTTATGTCTCCGCTAAAGAAGGCTTCTGGTATGGAGTTGATCAGAAGGGTCATATATATGTTTTCTGTAATTATAATTATGAAGGAAATAAATAGTATAGAAAAATTTAAAAGAGTAATTAAGTGGTTATTAGCAGCTTTATTTATTTCTACTTTTTATGGTATTATACAATTTTTGGATATAAAGTATTTTCCACCGAATCCTGCTGTAGGTCTTGATCCCTTTATATGGAGACAAGCTTTTGGAAATAGAGTTTTTTCTACTTTTGGCAACCCTAATTTTTATGGAGACTTTCTTGTTGCAATAGCTCCAATTTGTTTAGCTTTGTTTATTTATCATAAAAAAATATTTTTTTTGATATTGTGGTTAATGACTTTATTTAACACATATGTTACATATTCAAAAGGTGCCTGGATTGGATTTGTAGCAGGTTTTATTTATTTCTGTTATTTATACATTATATTTTTTCTTCATACTAAAGCTCAAAAGATTAGACTTTATGTTTTTATCGCTAGTATAATTGCTTTAGTTATAACGAGTTGGGGTGTATATTTCCAACTAACCCAAAGAACTGATTCAGCTAAATTTAGAATTTATACTTGGCTTTCTTGTTGGGAAATGATTAATACTTCTCCGGTTTTGGGAACAGGTATAGGTACTTTTTACGTAACATATCCTGCTTGGAGAAGACCACAAATATTTTATATTGAAGGAAAACACAATACAGAGTCAGATCATCCAGAAAATGAGTATTTGGAAGTATGGTATGATGAAGGTACTGTGGGATTTGGTATTTTCTTATTTATTATAGTTTTATTAGTAGTCACTTCTATTAAAGCTCTGAAAAGATTTTCAGAAGAGGTAGCGATATTAGATAAGAAAGGAAAAAAGAAGATAATTTCTCAAGATATAAGAGCTTTTTATTTACTTGGGTTTTTGTCTGGGTGGTTAGGATCATTAACTCATAACTGGGTTTGTGTTTCTATGAGGTTTGTATCTTCTGGGACTGTGGTTTGGATGATGGCAGGGCTTATTTCTTCTTTAATAGTAAATAATCCACTTCCTGAGAGATCCAAAGAGGAAAATGTAGTTTCTTATTACTTTGCGCTATTTATTATATGTTTATTTTGGTTTTTTAATTTTATATGGTGGAAAATGACATTTGATGTTTCTTTAGTAGTTAGTATTGTTTTGTTTATTTTAGGGATTATTATAGAAGGTTCTCCGTTGAAACCGGTTAATTTAAAAGTGCCTTTTTCAGGTAATAGGTTAACTGTTAAAGTAATACAAGTAGTTGGTGTGTTAATTTCAATTTATTTAATGTCTATATTTAGAGGATATTTTATAGGAGATATTCATCATAACATAGCAATCTTTTTTTCAAAACAAGGTAATTGGTCTGAAGCACTCACTAACTATAACATTGTAGCAAAAAATAATCCTGGCTTCGTAATGTGTCATTATTTTATGGGTAATGTTTTTAATGATAGATGGAGTCTTAATAGAGAGTTTCGTCCGGAATGGGGAGACAAAGAAACAGACAAACCAATAGTTGAATTAGATCTTAATAAACAAGGCAGAATAGATCCAGAAAGGGCAATTGCAAAATATCAAGATGTATGGAAGTTAGCACCTAATTATGTTCAAAGTCATCATCAAGCTGGAGTTGTATATATGAAGTTAGGACTTCACTTTAAGGACATAGATATGCAGAAATCTATTTATTATTTTAATAAAGCTCTTGAATACTTTTGGAAGTATCATAAAATAGACCCAATTTTCCCAGTTAATTATCAGAGAATGGCTTCAATATATCTAAACTTAGGTAATCTAGAGATGGCTGAAAAGGTTTTTAAAGGGCATTTATTTACGCAATGGTTATGCCAAAATCCAAAAGATATTATTAATCCAAAGAAGATAAAAACTCAAGAAGAAAAAATTAAATATGAAGAATTATTACAAAAGTTTGAAGAAGAAAAAAATTGGATCTGTTGTGACTATCATAAAAGACAACACTATTTGCTTTCTACTGAAGATTGGGCAAAAAGAAGAGCTAATGAATACTCAGATTCATACTTACAGTTAGGAAGGCTTTATTTAAACAGAAACAATGAAGAAGCAGAAAAATTTTTTATTCGTGCTATTAAAACTTATCCACAAAATTTTATAGCTTGGAAAAGTTTAATAGCTTTATATCAACAATTAAATCGTACTGATAAGATAGAACAAACAATAAAGTGGTACCTACAAGAGTTCCCTCAAGATAAAGAATTGTCTAATTTAAAAAGTTGATTTGTAAATGAAATCTAAGTTAGTAAATTTTTTGTTTTATACTATTATAGTTGTTTCACCTTTGGTATTTTTTACTGATCTTACAAGGAACCCCTATTATTTCCAAATCGTCTTTGCACAATCAGGAATGGTCTTTTTGTGGTTGGTAGTTTTATTAAAACAGAAGGGTAAGATTATTCATTATACTAATCCTTTTGAAAAACCAATGTTAATTTTTTATGGTTATGCAATAGTTAGTTGGTTATTTTCTATGTTTGTTTTAAATCATAACTATTATGTTCCACAACTCATTTATGACTCTATTAAAGTTTATGGTAAGAATTTCTTTTTTATGAGTATGTTTAATGAGGGATTTAAAAAATTTATTTTTACTGTTACTAATATTATTTTGGTATATTTTTTTGCTACTAACTATATAAATAAAGAAAATTTTAAAAAGGTGTATTTTACTTTATTTATTGTAGGTTTTTTAGCAAGTATATATGGTATTCTTCAGTACTTTGGTATAGAAATAATCTGGCCTAAAGTTCTTAATCCATTTGGGGGTAGATGTGTGTCTACATTTGGCAATCCAAATTTTTTGTCTTCATTTTTAATTTTGTTGTTTCCTTTGATGTTTGTTGAGTATATTTATAGTAGAAGTGTATTGATGTTTATATTTCTTATTATATATTATTGTGCATTATTATCCACACTTACAAGGTCCTCTTGGTTAGGATTATTTGTAAGTTTAGTTTACATGTTAGGAATTTTATTTTTAAAAGAAAGAAAACTATTAATAGGAAATAAATACAGAGTAGCTATTTTATTTATATTTATGTCTATATTTTTTCTTTTGTGGCCTAAAAGCCCAGTTGGAGGTAATCCTTCTGTAGTAGAAAGAATTTTAGAAATCAGACAGGCAAAAGAAGTTTATGCTCCATTACATCAGAGATTTCTTATATGGCTTTGTGGTTGGGATATGATAAAGGAAAAGCCTATTACAGGTAAAGGTTGGGGTTTGTTTGAGCTTTTTTATCCTTTTTATCAAGGTAAATATCTTTTTGTTAAGGAATTGTCCCATAGAACTCATGCCAATAATGCTCATAATGAAATTGTTGAAATTTGGTCCCAGACAGGAACCTTGGGGTTGGGAATTTATATTTTATTTTTGATTTGTTTTTTTATTTATTCCTATAAGATATTTAAAAAAGAAAAAAACTATCCACAAAAACTTTTTATCTTAGCTTTATCAAGTTCAGTTTTAGGTATGATTGTAGATAATCTGTTGAATGTTACGATTCATTTTTGTATTCCAGCTTTTCTATATTTTTTTAATATAGGAAGTTTAGCTAGTTTTGATGATAGTAGAGAAAAAAAGGAGATATATTTTAAAGGATTTAGTAAATACTTTGTTTTGGTTATTGGTTGTTTAATTATCTTACGTCTTTGGTTAAATTTTTTAGGAGAGATAAATTACTTTAAAGGTTTTAAATACTCAAAGAGAAACGAATTAGAACAGGCATTGTATTATTTATCAAAAGCGAATAAATTTCAGAAATATGAGGTTAATAATAACTATGAGTTAGCAAACACATATGCTCGCCTCAAAAGATTAAAAGAAGCAATTCATTACTACTATGAAGCATTAGCAAGTAATTGTGGGTATGATGAAATACATTTTAATTTAGCTACGGTATATGCTCAGTCTAACAATCCAGAAATGGCTAAACTTCATTATACTCAATCACTTTTTATCAACCCTTTATCAAAGGAAGCGTATATGGCTTTAGGTAGTATATTTTTAAGTGAAATAGATAAAAATTTAAAATCAGCAATTAAGCTTTTTGAACAAGCAATTGTAGTTTTTCCTGAAGAAAAAGATTTTTATAACAATTTAGGATATTTATATATAAAATCTAATGAAGATTACAAAGCATTAAAGTGTTATGAAAAAGCTCTAAAAATAGATCCCAATTTTGAGTTTGCTAAAAGAAACTATATTTTGTTATCTGATAAATTAAAAATAAAAGATAATATAATTATTACTTATGAAAGACTTTTTACTGAGATGATGAAAGATATAAAAGAAAATAAATTATCTGAAGCAGAGTCTAAATGCTATGAACTTCTTAAAATTTTTCCTAATGATTATAATGCAAAATTTTATTTAGCTAATATTCTATTTTCAAAAAATGAATTTGAAAAAGCTGCTAAGTTATATAAAGAGATAATTTCAGGACAACCAGATAATTTGACTGTAAGATATAATTTTGCAGTTACATTAGTGAAATTACAAAATTTTGCCGAAGCAGAACAGCATCTTAAATATATTCTTTCCAAACAACCCGATAATTTTCAAGCAAGAGCTTTATTAGATCAAATTAGAAAAAATTTTTAAAAATTGTTGAATTTTAATTTAATATATTGTTTAATTTAGTTGTTATTTAAGCAGTGTAGGTTAAGTTGTTTATCTTAATCTGATGCTGCTACAATTTTTTATAAGGAGGTTAAAAAGAAGTGGTAAGAGGTAAGGTGAAGTGGTTTAACGAAAGGAAAGGTTTTGGGTTTATAAGTTGTGATGATGGTTCTGGTGATGTGTTTGTGCATTATTCTGGGTTACAACAAAGAGGTTTCAAGACTCTTAAGGAAGGTGAAGAAGTGGAATTTGAAATTACCACAACAAATAAAGGACCCAAAGCAATAAATGTTAGAAAGATTAGATAATCAAACAAAAACTTTGTGCAGTTAACTTTTAAAAAAGAAAATTAGTTTGGTTACATTTGTAACCAAACTTTAAAGTATATTTTTAGCACAAAGTTGTAAGAAATAAGAGTTTACTAATTGTTAGTTAGTAAAAACTCTTATTTAGTGTAATATATAACTAACCTAATTTCTTACCTTTAATTCTTGCATTTTTTTTGTTTATTTTATATTTTAAAAAATAATCTTTATATTTTATTGTTTTATTTTAGGAGAAAGAAATGTTAAAGTATATTTTATCTAAAATTTTTGGTTCACAAAATGAAAGATATTTGAAATCTTTAAAGCCAATAATAGATAAAATCAACTCTTATGAAAGAGAATTAGAACAACTTTCAGATGAAGACTTAAGAAAGAAGACTTTTGAATTTAAACAGAGACTTAAAGATGGAGAAACTCTTGATGATATTTTACCCGAAGCATTTGCAGTAGTAAGGGAAGCTTCTAAACGTACTATAAAACTGCGTCATTTTGATGTTCAACTTATAGGAGGAATAGTTCTTCATCAAGGTAAAATAGCTGAGATGAAAACTGGAGAAGGTAAAACATTAGTTGCAACATTAGCTGCTTATCTTAATGCTTTAGAAGGTAAAGGAGTCCATATAGTTACAGTAAATGATTATCTTGCAAAAAGAGACAGATATTGGATGGGACCTATTTATGAATTTTTGGGTTGTAGTGTTGGTTATATTGAGCATGATATGCCACCGGAAGTTAGAAGGCAGATGTATGCTTGCGACATAACTTATGTTACTAATAATGAGGTAGGATTTGATTATTTAAGAGATAATATGGTTTTAAGAAAAGAAGATAAAGTTTTAAGAGGACTTCACTATGCTATAGTTGATGAGGTTGATTCGATATTGATAGATGAAGCAAGAACACCGCTTATTATTTCAGGACCTGCAGAAGAATCTACAGAAAAGTATTATATAGCAAACAAAATTGTACCAAGATTAAACATAAAAATTATTCTTGAAGAGGAAGAGATAGAAGCAAAATATAAAGGGATAAATATATACAAAGGTTATGATGCTATAGTAGATGAAAAAAATCATACAGTAGTTTTAACTGATGAGGGAATTAAAAAATGTGAAAAGTTATTAAATATATCTAACATATATGATGATTTAACATCTGATTGGGTTCATATAATTACTCAAGCAATAAGGGCTCACAAATTATTTCATAGAGATGTTCATTATGTAGTAAAAGATGGAGAAATAGTTATCGTAGATGAATTCACAGGACGACTTATGCCCGGAAGAAGATGGTCTGATGGTTTGCATCAAGCAATTGAAGCAAAAGAAAACTTACCAATAAGAGAAGAAAATCAGACGTTAGCGACTATTACATTTCAAAATTTTTTTAGAATGTATAAGAAATTAGCCGGTATGACTGGTACTGCTTTGACGTCTGCTGATGAATTTTGGGGTGTATATAAATTAGATGTTGTAGTAATTCCAACTCATAAACCTATGATAAGAATTGATCATCCAGATGTTGTTTATAGGACAGAAAAAGAGAAATGGAAGGCAATAGTTGATGATATAGAAAGGCATTATAGAAAACAACAACCAGTTCTTGTGGGTACTCGTTCTATAGAAAAAAATGAATTTCTTTCTTCTCTTTTAAGAAGAAGAGGCATACCTCATCAGGTATTAAATGCCAAACATCACGAAAGAGAAGCACAGATAATTGCCCAAGCAGGAAAATTAAAAGCAGTCACTGTAGCAACTAATATGGCAGGAAGAGGTGTAGATATAATTCTTGGGGGAAAGCCTGACATAGAAAATGCGCCTCATCTTATTTGTAATGATCCTAATTGTAAAGTTGAATTTTTACATAACAATGAATATCATGAAGTAGTTAAATTAGGTGGTCTTTATGTTTTAGGGACAGAAAGACATGAAGCAAGAAGAATTGATGATCAGTTAAGGGGTAGAAGTGGAAGACAAGGTGATCCCGGAGAGTCAAGATTTTATGTTTCATTAGAAGATGAACTTATGAGATTATTTGGCGGAATTAAAATGTCTGAGATTATGCTTAAATTAGGAATGAAGGAAGGAGAAAGTATCCAACATCCTTGGATTACTAAATCAATAGAAAAAGCTCAAAAAAGAGTAGAGAGTATGAATTATGAGATAAGAAAACAATTGTTAGAATACGATGATGTTATGAATAAACAAAGAGAAGCTGTATATTCTTTAAGAGATGCGATATTAGAAGGTAAGGATTTAGAGGAAAGAATACTAAATATGTTAGAAGAATCTGTTGAAGATAAAATAGAAAGTTTTTGTTCTGCCAAATACCCTGAAGAATGGAACTGGGCAGCTATTAATTTATGGTTAACAAGAGTTTTTGGTATTTCACTACAATTAGGAGAAGATCAAATCAAAAAATACACAAAAGAAAAACTTAAACAAGAAATACTTTCCTTAGTAAAAGAAAAATATAACCAAAGGAAAGAAGAACTCACAGATGAAGTTTTTTTTGAATTACAAAGGATAGTGTTTTTAAATATGTTGGATGTGGCCTGGAGAGAAAATCTTTATGAGTTGGACCATTTAAAAAGAAGTGTTGGTTTAAGGGCATATGGTCAGAGAGATCCGATAGTTGAATATAAAAAAGAAAGTTACATTTTGTTTACTAATATGCAAACAAGGATAAGAGAACAGACAATAGAGTATATCTTTAAGTTGCAACCAGTGATTACATCAAAGCTTACTCAAAAAAATATGAAATCTTCTAAAGTTGTTAATTTTGAAAGTAAAAGTAATGACAAAAATTTGACAAAAAAAGTTAAAATTGAAAAAATAGGAAGAAACGATCCTTGCCCATGTGGTAGTGGTAAGAAATATAAGAAATGCTGTGGTAAAAGTGTATAAAATATATAATGAATAAAAGTAACTTAATTTGTTTTTTTTTAAGTTTAATTTCAGGTATACTTTTCTTTTTATCCTTTCCTAAATTTGGAAGCAGCATTTTTGGTTGGTTTTGTCTTGTCCCTTTAATAATAGTAGTTTTTTATATTTATCATTATAGTAATTTTCATTATAAACCAAAAAAAGTAATAATTTTTAGTATTATTTCTGGTTTAATTGGTTATTGTGGTATTCTATATTGGATTATACCGACATTTATAGTTGCAGGTGAGAGTTTGGTTTGGGGAGTTGTAGCTATGTTATTGTTAGCTCTTTATTGTTCTTTATATTTTGCATTATTTTTTCTATATGTTTACTATGCTCAAAGACTAAAAAGTTTCTTTTATGTATTAACAACATCATCATTATGGGTGTTACTGGAATATATAAGAGGTCATCTCTTTAGTGGTTTTCCTTGGATGCTTTTAGGTTATTCTCAATATGAGAATCTAAGTATAATCCAAGTTGCTGAGTATGTAGGTGTATATGGAGTAAGTTTTGTTTTAGTTTTTTTTAATACATTTCTTGCAAAAGTTATATATGATTTTGTGGTTGATAAAAAAGTAGAAAAGTTTGTTTTTAATATATTTATACTAATGTTGCTACCTATATGTATAAGTTTATATGGTAAGCTAAAGATTAATAAAATTTTAAAAAAAATTGAAAATGCTTCACAAACACTTACGGTAGTTATATTACAAGGGAATATAGATCAATACAAAAAATGGGACAAACAATATGTAGATTATATAATGAATACTTATTCTCAGCTTGTTTTTTCTTCTTATCAAGAGATACTTAAAAAAGGTACTAATAATTTAGTTCTTTATATTTGGCCTGAAAGTTCTGTACCTGGTTGGGTATTAGAGGAAGATTATTTATATAATTGGATTTCTTCTTTAGTAAAATTAACAAATAGCACCAAAGAAGTTATTACTTTTCATTTAGTAGGTAGTGTTAGAATGGATAAAAATAAAAAAAATTATTATAATTCTGCTTTATTGTTTAAATATAACTCTGACAAAAAAGATATTGTGGTAGATGAAATTTATGATAAGATTCATTTAGTCCCCTTTGGAGAATATGTTCCATTTAGAAATATTTTAGGTAAATTTATTAAAACAGTGAATGAACTAGGAGAGTTTTCTAGCGGTAAAGAATATAAAGTTTTTTATATAGATGGGATTAAATTTTCATCTCTTATATGTTATGAAAGTATATTTCCTGAGTTAACCCGTAGATTTACCTTAGAAGGTGCGGAGTTTCTTGTAAATATTACAAATGACGCATGGTTTCTTAAAACTTCAGCACCTTATCAACATTTTATTTTTAATATATTTAGAGCAGTAGAAAATAGATGTTTTCTTTTAAGAGCAGCAAACACAGGGATATCTTCTATAATTTATCCTACAGGAGAAGTTATTAAAGCTACAGAGTTATTTAAAACTACCAACATCGTTTATTCTTTTAATATATATAATGAAAAAACATTTTATGTGAAATATGGAGGATTACTTTGGGTAGTTTATTTTATTTTGTTTTTAGTATTTAATTTAATAAAACAAAAATGATAGTAGCAATACATCAACCCCACTATTTACCTTGGCCTGGATATTTTAATAAAATTATAAAATCAGATATTTTTGTTTTTCTTGATGATGTACAGTATAAAAAAAATGAATGGCAGAATAGAAATAAGATAAAAACAGCAACAGGTGAAATGTGGCTTACTGTGCCTGTTCATTATAAATTTGGTCAAAAAATTAATGAAGTGGAGATTGATAATAAAATTTTTTGGAATAAAGATCATATTAAAACTATAAAAATAAATTATCAAAAAGCAAATTTTTTTAAAGATTTTTTTCCTTATATTGAAAATCTTTTAAGTCAAAAATACTATCGGTTAGTAGATATAAATGTTGCTTCTGTTAATTTAATTTTAGAGTATCTGGGAATAAATAAGAAAATAATTACTTCTTCTTCACTTGGTGTTAAAGGAGAGAAGACTCTAAAATTAGTAGAGATTTGTAAAAAATTATCAGCATCTGTTTATCTTTCTGGTATAGGTGCAAAAAATTATATAATTGTAGAAGAGTTTAAGAAAAACAATATAGAGGTTGTATTTCAAAACTATACCACTCCTGTTTATCCTCAGCTTTTTGGGGAGTTTATACCAAATTTATCTATAATAGATATGATTTTTAACATAGGCAAAGAAGAAACAATTAAAAAAATATCTAAATAAATATATGATAAAACATTCACAACCAACAATTATTAATAAAAGAAGACTATGGAATTATTTTAAAGAAATAATAAATTCTGCACAATTCGCAGAAGGCAGGTTTGTTGAAGATTTTGAAAAAAAGTTATGTGAATTTTTTAATTTAAAATATGCTGTATGTGTTTCTTCAGGAAGTGTTGCTTTATATACTGCTTTGTTAAGTTTAGCTGTAAATGAAGACAGTGAAGTTATCCTTCCAGCATATAGTTGTCCAGCATTGCTTAATAGTGTTTTGCAGCTTCGTGCTAAACCGGTAATAGTAGATGTAGAGATAGGAGATTTTAATATTTCGTATAAGGAAATTAAAAATCATATAACAAATAAAACAAAAGCTATAATAGTTCCACATATGTTTGGTTATCCAGCAAGAGATATTAAAAGAATAGTTGATTTAGGAATACCAGTGATTGAGGATACAACTCATAGTATTGGAGCCAAAGTTAATGGAGAGATGGTAGGAAGGTTTGGTAAAATAAATGTAATTTCATTTTATGCCACAAAAATGATTACAACTTTTGGAGAAGGAGGAGTAATTCTTACTAATGATAAAAAAATATATGAATACATCAAAGACATCAAAAGTTATGATAAAAAAACAAAATTTACTTTACGTTATAATTTTAAACTATCAGAGATTCAGGCAGCTATGGGTTTAATACAGTTGGATAATATAAATAAATTTATAGAAAAAAGAAAAAAAATTTTTGAATACTACAAAAATGGTTTTAAAAATTGTAGTAATATAAATATATTTGAACCTTTAAAACATACTGAAGCAGTATTTTATAGGTTTATAATACAACTTAAGAATATGAATTTAAATACTTTAATTAGAGAATATGAAAGGTTTGGAATTGAAGTTAAAAAGCCAGTATACTTACCGTTAGATAAATACTATTTTAAAAAATTTTTATGTAAAAAATCACAATTATTATTCAATACAACTTTATCTTTGCCAATTTATCCATCTTTGAAAAAAGAAGAAGTTGAATATATTATAAAAATTACTAAAAAATTGATTGTTTAGTTTTAAAATATATGTATGAACAGTACTGGGGTTTAAAAGAAAAACCCTTTGAAAATACTCCTGATCCAAAATTTTTTTATAATTCAGCACAACATGAAGAAGCACTTGCCAGGATGGTTTATGTAGTGAAAGAGTCTAAAGGTGCAGGTCTTCTTACAGGTGTGTATGGTTGTGGGAAAACGCTTCTTGCCAGAGCACTTCTTAGAGAACTTCAAAAAGATATATATAAAGTTGCTATAATAAATAATCCTAAATTAGATGAAATAGAAATATTAAGAATGATACTTTATAATTTAGGATGTCAAGATATTCCTACGAGAAAGTCAGAGGTTCTTATTAAGATTGAAAATATTTTAAAAGAAAATACATTAGATGGAAAAAAAACAGTAATTATAATAGATGAAGCTCATACTATAGATAGTAATGAAATTTTTGAAGAGATAAGGTTATTACTAAATTTTCAGTTAGAAAATAAATTTCTTTTAACTTTGTTACTTTTAGGACAGCCAGAACTAAAAGAAAAAGTAGAATCAAACAAACCGCTTAACCAGAGGATTGCTATGAGATATCATTTAACAGGGTTGTCTATTAATGAAGTAGCTGAATATATATCTCATAGATTAAAAATTGCCCAAGCAAAATTTAATCCTTTTCAGCCTGATACTATAGAAGTAATTTTTCAATTTTCCAGTGGAATTCCTAGAAGAATTAATCAAATATGTGACACTGCACTTCTTGCTGGAATGGGTGCTGAGATAAAAAGTATAAACAAAAATTTTGTGAAAGAAGTAGTAGAAAGTTTTTCTTTATTATAAAGAGGAAGAATATATGAATATTTTGGTAATAGGAGCTCATCCTGATGATTTTGAATTTGGGTGTGGAGGAACTCTTATAAAAATGTCTAAGAATGCTAAGTTATTTGCTCTTATAATGACTAAAGGAGAGATTGGTGGAGATGCTAATGTTAGATATAAAGAACAAATTGAAGTTTGCAAATACTTAAAAGCTAAACTTTTTTGGGGAGGATATAAAGATACAAAAATAGAACTTAATAAATCACTTATAGATAAAATAGAAAAAATAATACACAAAACAAAACCAGATTTAATTTTTACACATTATCCCAAAGATACACATCAAGATCACCGTAATCTTTCAGAAGCTACTATTACAGCTACAAGATATATAAGAAATGTTTTATTTTATGAGACACCTTCAAGTATAGATTTTTCTCCTACAGTTTTTATGGACATCGGAGATGTGATTGAAGAAAAGCTTTATCTGCTAAAGTTGCATGCGTCTCAAGTAAATGCTACAAGGGTTAAAGGACTTTCTATTATAGAAGCAGCAACATCTACTGCTATTTTTAGGGGATACCAAAATAGAGTAAAATATGCTGAAGGTTTTGTCCCTTTGAGGTTATCTTTGGACTTTAAATTTAAATTATAATATTTTTAAATTTTTATGCAGTTTAAATTTAAAGATTTAATACTTTTATTATTAATTTTAGCACTTATATTTATAAGAGAAATAGGACATCAAGCCTATCTCTTAAATATAAGATGGTTATATTTTGTTGTTTTATCTTTTTGTATTTCTTATTTTCTTACCCCATTTGTTATTAAAGCTGCAAATAGATTTCAGATTCTTGATTATCCTTCAGAAAGAAAGCTTCACAAAGAACCCACTCCAAGAATAGGTGGAATTTCTTTGTATTTAGCAATTTTAATTTCATTAGTAAGAAATATTCAGTTTAGAAATGAAATTATAGGTCTTATAATAGGAGGGAGCATTATATTCTTAGTTGCTCTTTTAGACGATATTTTTAGTTTAACTGCACTAGTGAGATTAATTGCTCAGATATTAGCTTCCTTAATAATTGTTGTTTTTGGTTTTAAAATAACAGCTTTACCTTATGGTTTTCCTTTTGAAGGTATTTTAGAAACATTAATCACAATAATTTGGTTTGTAGGAATTATAAATGCAGTTAATTTTCTGGATGGTATAGATGGTTTAGTAAGTGGGTTTGGTAGTTTTTGTGCTCTTTTATTTCTTGTACTTTCTTTACTTACTGGACAAAAACATATAAGTTACCTATCTTCATCTTTATTAGGTGCTTGTTTAGGATTTTTACCATATAATTGGCATAAAGCAAAAATTTTTTTAGGAGATTGTGGAGCTTCTATAATAGGGTTTAGCTTAGCTGCTATATCCGTAGTGGGTTGGTGGGCTGAGAAGAATCCTGTGGTTTCACTTTCTACACCTGTGTTAATTCTTTCTGTTGCTATTTATGATATGATATATATCACAATTTCACGAATTAAAAATAAGCAGGTAAAAAATTTAAAAGAATGGATAGAGTATGTAGGCAAAGATCATCTCCATCATAGATTATTAAAGTTAGGTTTTAGTGTTCCACAAACAGTAGGGTTTGTTGTTCTTGTTTCTTTTTGTATAGGTCTTTATTCAGTAATTATAAGATATAGTTGTGTAAATGACTTTGTTGCTTTTTTAATTCTATTTCAAACATTTTTAATTTTTTGTATATTATCATTAATAATGTATGTAGGTAGGAAATGAAAAGAATAACCAAAACTATTGTTATAGTAGTTATTATATTCTGTTTGGTAGTGATTCATACATATCCAATAGAGTTAAAAAATTATAAGATATCTATAGATAAAACTATTTCTACTTCTTCACATATTCTTACTTTAAATCTAAATAACACAGATGATGAAGTAGATTCTTTAGTATTTATTGCACAAAGAAAAATAAGAAAGAAAAAATCTCCAGAGTTAGCATTAGTGTTAGCGCTATTTCCAGGATTTATAATTCATGGTTTAGGACATTTTTACGCTGGAAAACCTTTATTAGGAGGTATTTTATTAGTGTGTGGGATAGTGGGTACTTGTTTAATAATAGCAGGTGTTATAATGATAGGAGTTTCTGGATCTTTATTAGGTCTAGGTATAATACTTACAGCCATTACGGGAGTAGATGTTGGTGTTTCAACAGGTATAGCTATTGCGACTGAAGCAGTAGGATTAATTAGAGTTGGAGGAATTTTGTTTTTGGGAAGTTGGTGGGTTGATATAGTAGGTGCTCCGATAGCTTGTATTTTAAGAAATCAAAAAATAGAAAAGGAACAAAAAACTATTTCTCATATTCCACTTTTAGTATTAAGATTCTAAATAAGGAGGTTTTTAAAATATGTGTGCTAAAATATATGAAGGAAAACTTTTAGGGAAGGATAAAAAAATATGTATTGTGGTTTCAAGATTTAATGATTTTATTACAAAGCATATGTTAGAAGGAGCTTTAGATATTTTAGTAAGGCATGAAGTAAAACAAGAGGATATTGATATAGTATGGGTTCCAGGCAGTTTTGAAATTCCTTTTGTTTGTAAGAAAATTGCGTTAAGTAAAAAATATGACGGCATTGTAGCAATAGGAGCTATAATTAAAGGAGATACTTCACATAACGAATATATTGCTACAGAAGTAACTAAAGGAATAGCACAAGTGATGTTAGAGACAGGAATACCTATAGCTTATGGTATAATTACTCCGGATAATTTAGAACAAGCTATTGAAAGAGCAGGTACTAAGCAAGGAAACAAAGGTGCGCAAGCAGCACTGACTTTGTTAGAACTAATCAATTTAAATCTTTAATCTTTTTAAAAAGGTGTTCAAAAAAAACAAACCATTAACATTTCGTAGACAAGCAAGAATTTTAGCTTTGAATGTGCTTTATTTGATAGATGTAGGTAAACTCAGTATTGATCAAGCGATAAACTTTGTTTTTTCTTTAGAAAAAAATTATCCAGAACCAATAAAAAAATACTCTTCATATTTAGTCATAGCAACTATTCAAAATCTTGGATTAATAGATGATATAATAGAAAAGACTTTAAAAAATTGGAAAATAGAAAGATTAGCTGCTATTGATAGGAATATATTAAGATTGTCTACTTGTGAATTTTTATGTTGCCCAGAAACTCCAATAAAAGTTATTTTAAACGAAGCTATAGAAATAGCAAAGGCATATTCTACAAAAGACTCAGGTAGATTTGTAAATGGAGTCTTAGATAAGATAAAATGCGTAAGAGATACACCATCGTTGGTAAATAAATTTATACAGCCGGAGAATGCATCTGAAGCTAAGAAAATAGCTTTACAACATGAATTAATTGAGGAGGAAAAGCAAAAATAAATTATGAAAGAAAATAAACAAAAAATTTTAGAAAGAATAAAAGAATTAAGAGAAAAAATTAAATATCATGACTATCGGTATTATGTGCTTAATCAACCTGAAATTTCTGATTATGAATATGATAAATTGTATAGGGAATTAAAAGAACTTGAGGAAAAATATCCTGAATTTGTTACACCTGACTCTCCAACACAAAGAGTATCTGGAGAGGTAGTAAAGGAATTTAAACCAGTGAGGCACACATTTCCTATGTTGTCTTTAGATAATACCTATTCACAGCAAGAGATTCTTGATTGGGTAGAAAGGATTTCAAAATATGTTTCTTTAAAAGATATTGAGTTTATAGTAGAACCTAAACTAGATGGATTGAGTTGTAGTGTGCATTATATAGATGGTAAATTGCATACTGCAGCAACTAGGGGAGATGGAGAAGTTGGAGAAGATGTGACATTAAATGTAAAAACCATCAAAAGTCTACCATTAAGTTTAGAACCAAAAGAAAAAATAATTATTCCGAAATTTTTTGAAGTCCGTGGAGAGGTGATAATGTTAAAAAAAGATTTTGAAGAATTAAACAAAGAACTTAGACAAAAAGGACAACAAACATTTGCAAACCCAAGAAATGCAGCAAGTGGTTCATTAAGACAAAAAGATCCGAAAATTACAGCTCAGCGTCCTTTGAGATTTTATGTTCATTCAAGTGGCAAGGTCGAAGGAGATGTAGTTATTGAGACAGATGAAGAATTTTTGAATCTTTGTAAAAAATTTTCTTTGCCTGTGATTCAACATTATAAAGTATGTAAGCGTATAGAAGAGGTAATTGACTACTGTTTAGAGTGGCAACAGAAGAGAGATACTTTAGAATATGATATAGATGGTATGGTCATAAAGGTAAATCAACTAAAATATAGAGAAAAAATAGGTTCAACTTTAAAATCTCCTAGATGGGCAATTGCATATAAATTTCCTGCAAAACAAGCTACCACGATTTTGAAAAATGTTGTAATGCAGGTAGGTAGGACAGGAATAATTACTCCTGTAGCTGAGCTTGAACCAGTAGAGTGTGGAGGAGTTATAATTTCTAGGGCTACTTTACATAATTTTGATGAGGTAAAACGTTTAGGTGTAAAAATTGGAGATACGGTACTAGTTGAACGAGCTGGTGAAGTGATACCTAAAATAGTAAAAGTTATAGAATCAAAAAGAACAGGAAAAGAAAAAGAAATAGAAATTCCTAAACTATGTCCCATTTGTGGAAGTCATATTATAAAAGAAGAAAAAGAAGTTGCATATAGATGTCCTAATTCTTCTTGCCCTGCACAGATAATAAATAGTATTGTTCATTTTGCAAAAAGAGAAGCTATGGATATTGAAGGATTGGGAGAGTCAGTTGCTGTTGCTTTAGTTGAGAAGGGACTTGTCAAAAAACTTTCTGATATTTATTTTCTTACAAAACATCAACTGTTGACATTACCTTTGTTTAAAGAAAAAAAAGCACAAAATTTATTAAATGCAATTGAAAAATCCAAACAACGTCCTTTAAGTAAACTACTTTATGGGCTCGGCATTCGTCATGTAGGAGAAAAAGCTGCTGAAGTATTAGCTGAAAAATTTGAAAGTTTAGATAAACTCATGCAGGCATCTGAATTTGAACTTCAGAAAATTCCAGAAATAGGTCCTGTTATGGCAAAATCAATCAAAGATTATTTTGCGAATAAGTATTCTCAAGAGATAATCAAAGAACTAAAAAAAGCAGGAGTAAATATGATCCAACCTAAAGTCGAAAAGAAAGGTCCTCAGGTGTTTAGTGGAATGACAGTAGTATTTACTGGAGAACTTGAAAGTATGACTAGGTCAAAAGCAGAAGAAATTGTAAAACAACTTGGTGGTAATACATCTGGTTCGGTTTCTAAATCTACTTCTTTGGTAGTAGTTGGTAAGAATCCTGGTTCAAAGTATGAAAAGGCAAAACAACTAGGTATAAAAATTATTAATGAAGAAGAGTTTTTAAAAATGATAAATGTTAAAAGTTAAAATAAATTTTGTCTAACTTGTTGTTATTTTAGAATTGCACATATGAATGACACTCAAGTATATTTTGTGAGAAAAGCAAGTGTTGAGAATTTTAAAAAAATTTTAGAAAGGATTGATTTTATTAACGATTTAATAAACCCTAAAGATTTCGTTGCATTAAAGACACATTTTGGAGAGGATGGGTGTAATACATTTATACCCGCAGAGTTTTATAAACCAATTGTAGATTTGCTACTTAAAAAGGATGCTTTAGCGTTTTTTACAGATACTAATACAATATATGTTGGTAAAAGAGCAAATGCCGTGGAGCATTTTATGTTAGCAAAACGTCATGGCTTTGATATGGGTATTCCTATAATTATAGCAGATGGGATAAAAGGTAATGATTATGTAGAGGTTGAAATCAATTTGAGATATTTTAAAAAAGCAAAGATTGCCTCTAACATTTATTACTCAGATGTATTAATATGTTTAACACATTTTAAAGGTCATATGCTATTTGGATTTGCTGGAAGTATTAAAAATTTAGGAATGGGTTGTGCAGCTAGACCTGGGAAGTATCTTTTGCATAATGTTTTAAAACCAAAAGTTAAAGTTGAAAAATGTAGAGGTTGTGGGAGGTGTGTGTCGTATTGTCCTGTGGATGCTTTAAGTTTAGATAATCAGAACAAGATAATTTTAGATACCTCAAGATGTACAGGTTGTGCTGAGTGCATTCATATTTGTTTAAATAAGGTTTTTTCTATTCCTTGGGATTTGTCATATAAAGAAGTTCAAGAAAGAACAGTAGAGTATGCTTATGCCGCAGTAAAAAATAAAAAATCACTTTTTATAAATTTCCTTTTTAATATAACAAAAGATTGTGATTGTATTAACAAGAATCAAATACCAGCGATAGAAAATTTAGGAATAGTTTTAGGTTTTGATCCTGTAAGTGTAGATTATGCATCTTTAAGTATTGTAAATGAGTATTATAGAAAAGATATTTTTAAAGAATTTTGGCCCCATATAGATTATTCTTATCAAATAAATTATGCCCAAGAAATAGGATTAGGTAAAAAAAAATATACTTTGAGAGAGATTTAAAAATGACAGAAAAGCCAAAATTCATAGTTGATTTTATGTGTGGGAGATTGGCTAGATGGTTAAGGATTTTAGGTTATGATGCTGAGTTTTTTAATGAGACATCTCGTAGTAAAATTTTAATGGAAAGTTTAAAAACTCAAAGAATAATTTTAACTCGGGATACTCAATTAAGCAAAAAAAAAGCATATAAAATAATACTTATAACTTCTGATAAAATAAGACAGCAAGTTAAACAAGTTATAAAAGATCTAAATCTGAAATTAAACCCTAAAGAATTTTTTAGTATTTGTTCAATCTGTAATAAGAAAGTAAACAAAGTAATTGATAAATCTGAAATAAAAGATTTAGTTCCTATTTATATATATGAAAACATTAATGAATTTTATAGATGTCCTGGATGTAACCGTATATATTGGCAGGGTTCTCATTATGATTTTTTTTTAAAAGAAATTGAAAAAATTTTTTCAAAATAGTAAATATCATTATTCTTTGAAAAAGGGTTCATAAATGAAAGTTCCATTTATTGATTTATCTTCTTCTGAAAAATTCCTAAGTAGTAAGATAAAAAAAGCTATAGAAAATGTAATAAGAAGAAAAGATTTTATATTAGGAAAAGAAGTTAAAGAATTTGAAGAAAATTTTTCAAAATATATAGGATGTAGATATACTGTTGGAGTTTGTTCTGGTTCTTCTGGATTATTTTTAGCTTTAAAAGCGTTGGATATTTCTTCTAATGATTATGTGATTACTACTCCATTTACATTTACTGCTACAGCAGAAGTAATTTTGCACTGCAATGCTAAAGTTATTTTCGTAGATATAGATAAAGATACCTACAATATATCTGTAGAAGAAACAGAAAATGCATTGAAGAAATTTGGGAATAAAGTTAAAGCTGTTATTCCGGTGCATTTATATGGTCAACCCTGTAATATGCAGGATTTATTAAAAGTCTGTAAGGAATATAATATAAAAATTGTTGAAGATGCTGCCCAGGCACACGGAGCTATTTTTAGATTTAAAAATGGCTCTGAAATTATTGAAAAAAAGGTAGGTTCTATTGGAGAAATTGGCTGCTTTAGTTTTTATCCCACGAAGAATTTAGGGTGTTATGGAGATGGAGGTGCAGTAACTACTAATGATGAGAAACTATATCAGAAACTTTTAAGGTTAAGAAATCATGGAAGAGTTGAGCATTATTTATACCAAGAAATCGGTTACAACTCTCGCTTAGATAATCTTCAGGCGGCAATTTTGTTGGTAAAGTTAAATTACTTGGATAAACTAAATAAAGAAAGACAAAAAATAGCACAAATTTACACACAAGAACTAAAAAACGTAGGAGATATAGTTACTCCATATGTTGCAGAAAATGTAACTCATGTATATCATTTATATGTAATAAAAACAAGTTATAGAGATAAATTAAAAGAATTTCTAAAACTCCATAATATAGGATGTGCTGTTCAGTATGATATCCCTTTACATTTACAACCAGCCTATAAAGGACTTTATGAAACAGTTTCTTCTCTAAAAAATTCAGAAATAACATCTCGTAAAGTTTTGAGTTTACCTATATATCCTGGATTAAAAGAAACGCAGATAGAATATGTTATAAATACTATTAAAAAGTTTTTCAAAAATTTAAAGAAATAAATAAAGAAAAAATATAAAGTTACAGTATATGATGTATTAGATGAATAGTTTCATTGCAGATATAAGAGACTACAATAGCAAAAATTGGTGTAGGATGATTAAAATATCAGATTAAAGATTATATAGATGTAAATGTTGGTGGAAGGAGTAATTTATTAGATATTATTGTAAATCATACTAAAAAGTAAAAAAGCTCATTGTTAACTCATTAATGTCTTACTTATGGTGAGTTTATTTATTTTTGTAGAAGATATGATTTAAAATTTCAACCTGACCTTAAAACCTCAACAGCAGCTTGAGAAAGGTGTATAGGAGGTTTTTCTGTCCAAAATGTAAAAATTT
>JANXCA010000060.1 GCA_025060535.1 Endomicrobiia bacterium
TATTAAACCGTTAGATGGAGCGGTGATATGTAAATTTGGCAAAACTCAACTAATGAAAGATGGTTATTGTGTTTTAAGAAATGGAGTGATAATACAAGGGATGTCTAATAGTGATGTAGTATGTGTTGAAGATGGTAAGGTTTTGTTTGTGTCAAATAATTTTAGAAGTTATGGTAAAATAGTGATAGTAGAACATCCTAATAATATACATACTATTTATGGTAATTTAGGAGAGATAACTGTAACAGAAGGAAGTTGGGTAAAAAAAGCAACCTCTATAGGCAAAGCAGATAGTTCTGGTCAAATATATTTTGAAATAAGAAAAGATTTAATACCATTAGATCCAGAATTATATTTTATTGAATAGATATGAATAAAAAAATACTAATTTTTATTTTTTTTATTTTATGTGAAGTATTATACTGTTTTAGAACAGATGTGTTAAATTACAGAATATATAAAACAAGCAATTTTGATATTTATTATTCCCATAATGCTCTTAAAAAAATTATTATAGATTTAGAAAATATATTAGAAAAAGCCATTATAGAAAATTCTGAATATTTTGAAATAAAATTTGACTATAGAATTCCATTTTTTATTTATTATGGTTATCAACAATTCCTTCAGAATAGAATTGTGGATGTTTCTGAACATACAGGAGGTGTTACAGAAGCTTTTAAAAATAGATTTTTAGTTCCTTATAATGGTAGCATGAAATTTCTCCAACATGTAATTAATCATGAGTTTATTCATGAAGTAGAATATAATGTGTTATACTCTGGAGTATGGCGGACACCACTTTTGCTTAAGTCAATATTTTATCCGCATTGGCTAATGGAAGGACTTGCTGAATATAGAGCGAGTTTGTTTACTAAGACAATACAGGAGATGTTAGTAAGAGATATGGCGGTTTCTAATAAACTTATACCTTTAGAGCATCTACATAACTTTTCACATTTGAAGCCCCATATGATACTACCTGCCTATGAGCAGTCTGCAAAACTTATGGAATTTATAGATAAAGAATATGGAAGAAAAAAATTGGTAAGTTTATTAAAACTATATAGAGAGAAATTTGAAGCAAATAGTGTATTAAATAGTATATTAGGTATGGACATAAAAAAGCTTCAAAAATTATTCTTTGAAGAAATGAGTACACATTATAACTATGAAGTAAAACATAAATTTATGGAAGATCTTGATACTTCTAAAAAAATCTCAAAACAGGATATTTACCCAGTTCATTATCAACTTCCTGTGGTATTTGAAAATAATGTAATATATTTAGGCGATCCTGAAGGGAAAGTAATGTTTTATATAAGACCTAATAATAAAAATAAGCAACATTTATTAATCAGTAAAAGATTATTAGAAAAAAAAGTAGATATAATTCATACAGATTCTACTCGATTATCAATTTCTAAGGATGGAGTATTGTGTTTTGTAGGTATTAAGAATAATAAAAGTTATCTTTATCTTTATAATTTAAAAAATAAAAAACTTGAACAAATATCTCTTAAAGAGATAGAACTTCTTACTTCAAGCTATATTAGTTATGAAGGAAATAAGATTTATATAAGTGGAGTAAAAGATTGTTTGAATATTTTAGGAGTTTATGATATAAATGCTAAAAAATTTTTTATTATTCATCAAGATAAAAACTTTATTTCACAGATATCTGTTAGTAAAGATTCCAAAAAACTTCTCTATATTAAAGAACAAGAATGTGTAAAACGAGAATATCAAACGTGGCAAAATGATATTTTTATGTTTGATTTGGAAAAAAATCAAGAAATACGGCTAACATATACCTTATCAGATGAATTTTTTCCAATGTTTTTAGACGAGGAAAATATTCTTTTTATAAGTGATTATAATGAAGAATATGATGTTAAATTTTATGGAGTAAAAAATTTGTTTTATTTATCGTTAGATAATCCATTATTATTTAAAAAAATTACAAATGTTATTGGTGGAATTGTTGATTTTTATATATATAACAACACTATATTTTTGACATATTATAGAGATTTTAATCAACATATTTATAAATATGACTTAAAGGAATTAATTACCATAGCAACACCAATAACACAAAAAATGGTTTCAGAACAGATTATTTCTTATAAAGAGAATATTTTGAGAAAAGACATTCCTTATAAATTTTATTTTTCTACAGATTTATTTTTACCATTTCTATATTATTCTAGTTATGAAGGACTTATGATGTTACTATACTGGCAAGCATCGGATATGGTAGGAGAACATAATGTAGGTGTAAATTCAGTGGTATTAGGTAATAAGAATTATTCTTTAAATTTAGAATATAGATTTTTAAAATTTCGTCCAGCCTTTATTTTTAGTGTAACAGCTGAAAGTTCTTATGATTATTATAAACTATATTTAGATAGATATATTTCTTTAATTTCTGGAATAACTTATCCTTTAAGCAGAAATTCATATTTAGATATTTTGATAGGGTATATTTATAATTCTTCTATATATGAAGATCAACTAAAAGAAGAAGTTAAAAAAGAAAATGTTGTATATATGGATTATGTAAGAAACACAATAATTGGTAAATTTGTAGCACCTTTAAGAGGAGATTATTTATTTCTTTCTTTTCAAATAGCAGATAAAATCATAGATGGAGATTATTTATACCAGATTTACAGAGGATATTTTTTAAAGTACTTTCATTTAGGTAAGGAATACTGCGTATATACTAATTTACAGTTTTTAATAAGCACAGGTAGGGATAAAAAGAGTTTTAATTTAGGGGGTCCTGAGAGGATAAGTGGAATATGGTATGGAGATAAAAAATCAGAAGAGTTGTATTTATCTAAGATAGGTTTTAGATTTCCAATAGTTTATGATATAAATTATTATATGTGGTATCTTTTTCCTGATCTGTTTTTTAAAGGATTTTATGGAGAGGTCTTTATAGATTTAGGTTTTGATAGAAAGTTGAATTTTTATGATTCTTTTGGTATAAAATTTAATATTTATAGTTTTGTTATTCAAAGTTATCTTTTAAAATTTGAGTTAATATTTGCTAATGAGATAGATCTTAAGAAACCAATATATACCTATTTTTTAATTTCTGGAGGATTTTGATTTGTGTTAGACATAAAAAATATAAAAATACAAATTAACAATATAATAGAAGTTTTCAAAAGTAAAAAATTTATAATTCCTGTATTGATTTTTTCTATTTTTTTATTTTTTTTAATGTTTAGTATAATGTTTTATTATTTTATAGGTATTCTTATTCATTCCAAGAAAGAGATTATAGTTCCTAACATTGTTGGTAAATCAGTTGTGGAAGCCTTAGATATAGTGTCACAGTTAGGCCTTAGTTTGAAAAAAATAGGAGAGGTGTATAATCCTGATTATCCTGCTGCTACAGTGGTAGTTCAAAGACCCTCAGCTGGTATGAGTGTGAGAAAAGGAAGAGTTGTGAATGTAATTTTGAGTTTAGGAGGAGAGAAAGTTTTTGTTCCAAATCTTATAGGAGAAGATAAGAGGAAAGCAGAAGTTATTTTAAGACAGTATAGTTTGTTTTTAGGTACTACCACCCACCGATATTCTCTTAAATATGAAAAAAATATAGTTATGTCTCAATTTCCTGTTCCAGAAACTATAGTTGAAAAAAATTCATCTGTAAATATAGAGGTATCTTTAGGCTTGCCTCCCTTTGGAGTAGTTTTGGTACCAGATTTTATCAATAAATCAATCGATAATGTATATAATTGGGCGGCGAAGTATGATAATATAAATATAAAGGTAAATGAGGAATTTGTTAATGATATTCCAGATGGACTAGTACTCCGACAAAGTATTCCTCCTGATAGTGAAATTAACCCTAGTGAAATTATAACTTTTGAAGTAACTATTTCTAAGCAGAAAAAAGCTTTTGATGGCAGACAAGAAGTTTATAACTTTGAATACGAACTACCTTTTATTGGGGATTCTTTAAAAATGGTAAAAATAGTTCAAATTAGTGATGAAGGAGAATTTATTTTATATAACAAACCAACTTCTTCTAAACAGAAAATTTCCTTATATGTTCCTCCAAGGAAGAACTCTAAGTTAAGGATTTTTGTAGATGGAGTATTGATAGATGAGAAATAGTCTAAAGGATATTATTAGACCACTACCTGCTTTGGCTGTGTCATTACTTAATAGCGATTTAGCAGATTTAGCATCAGTTGTTAAAAAATTAGAAAGGATTGGTATAAAAATTTTACATTTGGATGTTATGGATGGGCATTTTGTACCTAATTTGACATTTGGCCCTCCTTTAATTAAATGTTTAAGAAAACATACTAACGCTTTTCTTACTGCCCATTTGATGATAGAAAATCCACAAGATTATATTTCACAGTATATGGATTTGGGTATAAATCTAATAATTTTTCATTATGAAAGTCTACATAAGAAGATGATAAATAAGCTAATAAATAAAATAAAAAAATCTCAAATTTTTTGTGGAATTTCTGTTAATCCTGAAACAGATATTAAAAATATATTTTCATTTTTAGAGATGATAGATTTGGTATTAATAATGACGGTAAATCCTGGTTTTGGTGGACAGAGGATTATTAAAAAGTGTATAAATAAAATTAAAGCTTTAAAAGATTATAAAATAAAAAATAATTTAGATTTTGTTATTTCTTGTGATGGAGGGATCAACGAGTATAATATAAATAAAGTATTAACCTCAGGATGTGAAATACCTGTTGTAGGAAATGCAATTTTCGGAAGTTCTGACTATATTAAAAAAGTAAAAATTTTCAAGGAGTTGACAAATAGTTTAAAATTTCATAGATATTTAAAAAAATGAGCGAAGAATTAATTTTAACACTTAAAAAATTATTAAAATTGCAAAGTTATGATGAAGAATTGATACTTCTAAAAGAAGAAATAGAAGCTATTCCGATTGAAATACAAAATCAGGAAAGTTTAATAAGTCAAATCCAAAAGGCAAAGGATGAACTTAAAGAAAAAATAAAAAAAACTCAAGTTGAAATAAAGGAAAAAGAAATAGAAATACAATCTATAGAACAACAGATTAAAAAACATACTCAAGAATTAAATTCCGTAAAGACAAATGAACAATATCGTGCTTTGCTTAATGAAATAGAAAGATTAAACCAGCAGAAAGATACTATAGAAACAGAAATACTCATTTTAATGGAAGAGTTGGATAAAAAAAATAAAGAGTTAAAAGAAGAAGAAGATAGACTTAATAATACTAAAAATTTAGTAGAACAAAAAATAAGAGAATTAAAAGAAAAACATCAAAAACTTAAAGAAAATTTTGAATTAAAAAATAAAGAAAGAAATCTTTTTGCTTCTACTATAGATAAAAAATATCTAGATATATATAATAATATTTCTTCTAAAAAAGAAAGTGCTTTATCTGCTGTTAATTTTTCTGATAATACTTGTGAAAAATGTAATATGTCTATTACTAAACAAGAAATAAATGAGATAAGAAAATACGAAGAATTTATATTTTGTAGTTCTTGTTCTCGTATACTTTATATATCTGAAGATTTAAAAGATACACAACAAACTACAAAAGAAGGCATCGCTCTACCTAAGGTTTAGGTAGAGAGGAAAGTCCGATTTTCCCACTTAACAGAGTTTTTCTGTTAAGTGAAAAATGCAGTTAACGAGGGGAAGACGTACTATATTGTAAAAATTATAGTATTCTTCCCCGAAGTTAACCGTCTCTTTCTTTAAGCAAGAAAGAGATAGAGGTGCGAACAGAGACGTCTTTACTCGTAAGAGTAAAGATATTCTATACTGTAGTAAACACTTTTACTACAGTATAGGATAAGTCCTAACAAGTTTTTACTATCTTTATAAAAGATAGTAAAAACGAGTTAGGGGTGAAACGGCTAAATCCTTGCAGGGAACAAGGCCAAGTTTATGGTGGGCCGCAGTAGACAAATGATGCCATCCCGCTTTTTATGCGGGATACAGAAATCGGCTTACTTTTGTAGTTTGTTGTGTACAAAAAGAAAATTATGGGTTTATTTTCTACAAAAAAAAATGTAGGGCTAGATATAGGATCAAAAAGCATAAAAATAGTTGCTTTAAATAATAAGGGTAGTAGATACGAACTTATAGATTGGCAAATAGTTGAACTTCCAGAAGAAATAGTTTCTATTGAAACACCTCTTGAGAAAAGAAATCTTACAATAACGGAAGTTATAAAGGATATTTTTTTAAAAAATAAAAAATTATCCAAAAAAGTTGGCATATCTGTAGCCGGCCCTTCTGTTGTAATAAGATATATTAAGCTTCCTATAATGACAAAAGAAGAACTATCTAAATCAATTTCTTTAGAAGTAGAACCATTTATCCCTTTTCCTTTGTCAGATGTGTATTTAGGATTTGACATAATAGGTGAAGTGATAGATGAGGGAATAAAGAAAAATGAAATAGTAATAGTTGCAGCTAAAAAAGAACTTATTGACAGTAGGTTAGATTTATTAAAACAATTAAAGTTAACTCCAAGGTTTATAGATGTCGATTCTTTTGTTTTGGAAAGAGTTGTTGGGTATAATTATGATATAAGTAATGAAGTAGTATGTGTAATTAATATAGGTGCTAATGTTACAAATGTAAATATTATAGAAAATGGGACTACTAAGATTTGTAGAGATTTATCTTTAGGAATGTATTATATAATAAATGAAATTAAAAAAACTACTCAGTTATCACCTAAAGACATAGTTAATTATTTTAAAACAGATGGTCTTATTTTAACAGATCAGAAAAAAGAGGAATATATTCTTCAAGATAAAAAATTAGAACTTAATATTTCTAAAATAATAAGTAGCTTATTAAAGGAATTTGTAGCAGAGATTAGAAAAATTATGGATTTTTATTATTTTCAAAAAGGAGAACAAAAACCTATATCAAGGATTTTTTTAAATGGTGGTGGTTGTATTATAAATGATGTAGATGTTTATTTTAATAATGAGTTTAAAATAAATGTTGAAATATTAGATCCATTTAAAAACGTAGACAATTCAGAGGATGTACCAAAAGAGGTTAGGCCAATTTTAAGTGTAGCCGTTGGTTTAGCAATGAGATACAAATAATTATGATAAGTATTAATCTTTTACCAAAAGAAATTGAAGAATATCAAAAATTTAAAGAATTGATAGGTTTAATTATAGTAGGAATGATTGTTTTTATTTCTGTATTAATGGTAATTTACTTCTTTCGAGTTTCTAAATTTACAATGTTAAGTTTGGAATTGTCAAAGATAGAACAAAAACTTAAAGAATTAGATAGTGTAGTAAAGGAAGTAGAGCAATTAAAAGCAGTAAAAAGTAAGCTTGAAGAAAGAAGACAGTTAGTAGAAAGACTTTTGTCTAATGGATTAATATACCCTAAATTTATGGTAGATTTATTAAAAGTTTTGCCTGATGGAGTTTGGTTATCAAATATGACTACTTCATTAATAGTAAATCCAGCTGATATAGATAGAAAAATCACAGGAATAAAAGTTAGTTTAACTTGTTCTTCTTATGATAAATTTTCAATTGCAGATTTCTTGTCTAATTTAGAAAATTCTGTGAAATTTTCTGATGTAGTTTTAGGACCTATTAATATTTCTCAACAAGAAAAGTATGAGTTACATAATTTTATTGTTGAATTTAATTATAAAGTTGAATAAATATAAATAAAGTAATTAGTTATGAAGAAGAAACAACAACAGATACTTGTAATGTTAATAGGAGGATTTGTGTTGTTTTTATTTATTTATTATAAATTATTGTTATCACCTATAAACAAGGGAATTTCTGAAAAAATAAAATTAATAGATGAAAAATCCAAAAAATTGCAGAAAGCAATTCTTCTTGCAGAAAGTTTGCCTTTACTGAAGCAAGAAACGCAAATTTTGGAACTTCAGATTGCTGAATTAGAAAAAAAGTTACCAACTAAACCTAACATACCAGAATTAATCAAGATTATAGGTAAAGTATCTCAGGCCTATAATATTAAAATTTCAAATATTACTACTAAAAGCATAGATACATCTGCTGAAAAGTATAGCGAGATACCTTTTAGTATAAGTTTTACTGCTAACTATCATAGTTTAGGTCAGTTTTTAACTAATATTGCTCAAGAAAAAAGGATTTTTGCAGTTAAAGATTTGGTTATGACTTATACTCCAACAACCTCAAAAGATAATTATTTAAATGTAAACTGTATTATTTTTTCCTATGCACTTAAATAAATTTATTATTTTAATAATTTTAATTGTTATTGTTTCTTGTAGTAAAGATACTAAACAACAGTTACAATTAAAACAGCCATCACCGAGAACTGAAAAAACAGAAGAGATAGTCACTATTACTGCTTTAGAATCACAATCTATAAAACCTTCAAGATATTTTTATGAAGGTTTATCATATCGTGATCCATTTGTGCCAGTTTCTCCTGAAAAAATAGCAAAAGCTAACTTTGCTATATCAGGAGAAGCTAAAATTCCTTCATTAGGAGTTTTACAATTAAAAGGTTTTATAGTAGATAAAATAGATCAGATTGCCTTATTTAGTAGTCCATATGGAAGTTATATATTATACAATGGTAAATTATATGATAACCATAATAGATTAGTTAAAGGATTTAGTGGTAAAATAATTTTTAATAAGGAAACAAGACAGCCCAAAGGGGTAATTTTGATAGATGATAATAATGAATATAAAGAATTTGTATTATCTAAATAAACAGAGAATTTTGGAGGAGATATGAAACTATTTGTTAATATATTATTATTTTTTCTTTTTATAACTATAAATTTATCTCAACTTAACACTACGGAACAAAATATAGTTGACCTATCTCAAGAATCATCTCAGTTAAAAGAGATAGAGGTGGTAGATATCATCCCTTCTGAACAATCAGTTATTATAGTTTGTACTGATAAAGCAGAGTTTTCAAAATTTTATTTAGATTCACCTCCGAGAGTTGTGGTAGATATTAAAAATAGTTTATTGAAATTTGGAAAAGAAGAAATAATAGTTGACAGTAAATATATTAAGAAAGTTAGAACTAGACAATTCAAAACAGAACCACAAAAAGTTGTTAGAGTGGTATTAGATTTAGTTAAAAAACTTCCTTATAAAGTCGAAGTAGATAATAATAACAATATTCTTGTAAGTGTGATTTCTCCTACAATGAAAGTTGTAAATCAAAAAAATAATGAAATAGAAAAAACGCAGCAAGAAAGCCAATCACAGAGTGATATAGAAAGTAAAGTAGATGGGGAAGCTA
>JANXCA010000061.1 GCA_025060535.1 Endomicrobiia bacterium
GAAGTTTTTTAGATGCTTTCGTAGATAAAATGTTAATAATTACAACATTTATTATTTTAGCTTTCAAGAATTTAATCCCTTTATGGTTCTTTACTATCATTATTGTAAGAGAAACTTTAATTTCTGCTGGATGGATGGTTACATATCAAAGAGTCTTTTCATTTTATGTAAAACCAAGATTTTTAGGGAAAGTTTCAGTTGCATTAGAAATGTTTGTTATGATATTAATAATTATGAATCTTTACTTAAAAGAAAAAATATTATCTGAAATATTAAATGAATTATTTTTTCTTACTGCTATTTTTGTAATAGGTTCACTTATTGACTACATAATTTTTGCTAGAAAAATTTATCAAAAATGATATTTTTTTTGATAATTTTTTCTTATCTATTAGGAAGTATCCCTACTGCTTTTATTTTAGTAAAAGTTTTTCAAGGCAAAGATATAAGAAAAATGGGTTCTGGAAACCCAGGAACAACTAATGTCATAAGAAGTAGTGGATTATTATTAGGATTGATAACATTTATTATTGATTTCCTGAAAGGATATATACCAATTATTATTACACTAAAGTCTTATCCTCAATATATTTATATTAGTATGTTCTTTGTAATATTGGGACATATATATTCTATTTTTTTAAAGTTCAAAGGAGGAAAAGGAGTAGCCACATTTTTTGGTGTTTTATTTGGAATTTCGCCAAAAATATTTGTTATAAGTGGTATATTTTTCATAATAAGTTTATTGTTGACACATATAGTTTCGATATCTTCTTTGATTTCTGTCATTGTAAGTATGTTTTTATTTGCTTTCATTGAAAAACACAATATTATATCTAAATTAACATTTTTTTTAATAATATCTATAATAATATTAAGACACAAAGAAAATATAATAAGATTAATAAACAAGCAAGAAAAAAGAATTTTTTAGAGATTATGAAAATGTTTATATTAGGAGCAGGATGTTGGGGAGCTACATTAGCTTCTATATATGCACAAAAAGGATTTAAAATAGAGCTTTGGGAAGCAAATAAAGAACGGTTTAGATATCTTATTAAACATCGCCATCCTAAATATTATAATTTTATAAAATTACCTAAAAGTGTTTCAATAACTAATGAATTAGAAAAGCTTTATTATTATCCTATTATTATGTTAGCCATACCTTCTGTATATGTAAGAGAAACTTTAGAAAAAATTAAAAATTTAAATATTAAAGATAAAACTTTTATTTCCTGTACAAAAGGTCTTGAAATTAATACTTTAAAAACACCATCTCAGATAATAAATGAAGTGTTGTCTATAAACTACAAAAATATTTTAACATTTAGTGGACCATCACACGCAGAGGAAGTAGCATTAAAAAAACCAACAGCGATAATACTTGCAGGAAAAAACCCTAAATTGTTAAAAGAACTACAAAGATTATTATCTACAGAATTTCTTAGAATATATATTAATTCCGATATTATAGGTGTTGAAATAGCAGGAGCTATAAAAAATATATATGCAATAGCAGCAGGTATTTGTGATGGTTTACAACTTGGTAACAATGCAAAATCTTCCTTACTTACAAGAGCTTTAAAAGAAATGTTACTAATAGGTAAAATTTTAGGAGGCAATCCAAAAACTTTCATAGGTTTAGCTGGTTTAGGAGATTTACTTACTACCTCATATTCTAGGTTTTCAAGAAATAGAAATTTTGGTGAATACTTAGCAACATATAAAGACATCAAAAAGGCAAAACAGAAAATTAAAACTTCTATTGAAGGGTTATTTACACTAAAAGCAATATATAAGCTTTCTAAGAATAAACTTATAGAATTGCCTATTGTTGAAGAGCTTTATAAAATAGTATATAAAAATAAAAATCCTCAAAATTCAATAAAAACGTTATTATCAAGAAAATTAAAAAAAGAATTTTATGGATATCAAATATGAATAAGACTGACTTGATAAGATTAGTTTCTAAATTCACTCTTACAAAACAGCAAGCAAGTAAAATTGTTAATTTAATTTTTAAAACTATAAGTGATTATCTAATTGCTGGAGAAAAAGTTACAATTCAAAATTTTGGAAGTTTTACTACTAAATTTTATAAGTCTAAAAAAATGTATGAACCAAAAAGAAAAAAATACATCTCAATAGAACCAAGGAAAAGAATAAAATTTATACCATCTAAAGTTTTAATAAACATATTAAATGGTAAACAAAAGAATAATAAATGATTCAAGATAAGAAATACTATACTATAAAAGAATTCTCTCAAAAAACAGGTGTAGAAGAATATGTCCTTAGATATTGGGAAAAAGTATTTACTCAACTAAAACCATTAAAGACAGAAAAAGGACATAGAAGATATACAGATGACCATATAGTGGTTGTAGAAAAAATTAAGGAATTAATGTGGGAAAAAAAATACACAATAGAAGGTGCAAAAAAAGCATTAAAGGAATTTTTTTCAAAAAACAAAAAAACAAATATCTATACATTAAATTTAGACCTTGATAAGTTAGACACAAAACAAATATTAAAAGATATAAAAAACTCATTGGAAGAAATAATAAAAATATTAAATGAATAGTATAATAGAAAAAATAATAGAAATCTCATCAAATCTACCATCAGAAATAGTTGTGTTTGTTTTATCAATGCTACCAATAAGTGAATTAAGAGGAGCCATTCCTGTAGGGATAAGTGTGTATAAATTAAGTATTGAAAAAGCATTGTTTATTGCCCTTGTGGGAAATTTTTCTTTCGTTATTCCTTTTCTTCTATTTTTGAATACTTTACATAAACATTGTATGAAGATTAGTTGGTATAAAAATTTCTTCAATTGGTGGTATAGTAAAGTAAAAGCAAAAACAAAAAATATTGAAAAATATGAATATATAGGCCTCACATTATTTGTAGGAATACCTTTGCCTATGACTGGAGCTTGGAGTGGATGTTTAGCAAGTTATATTCTTGGATTAAATCTGTGGAAATCCACAATTGCAATTTTTTTAGGTATTTTAATTGCAGGAATAATAGTAGTTTTTTCTACTGTAGGAATAGAAAAAATTATAAGCTTACTTATATAACAAAAGCGGGCGATGGGATTCGAACCCACGACCTTCTGCTTGGCAAGCAGACGTTCTTAAACCAACTGAACTACGCCCGCAATATATCTATATTGAAATTAGTTTAGTAAAATTATAATAAATTATTAAAAAAAAATCAATACCACAGGTATTTTTCTTTAAACTCTAAAAGGGAGAGAAATTTATTATGAAAAATGCTATTATAAGTGTCTCTGATAAAACAAAAATAGTAGAATTCGCAAACGAACTTAAAAATTTAGGATATAAAATTTATTCTACAGGAGGAACTTCAAAAATTTTAAGACAAAACAATATAGAAGTCCAAGAAATCTCAAGTTATACTGGATTTCCAGAAATCTTAGATGGCAGAGTAAAAACTTTACACCCTAAAATTTATGGAGGCATACTTGCAAAACGTAACAATAATAATCACATTCACGAAACACAAAGATATGAAATCTTGCTTTTTGATCTTATTGTAGTGAATTTATATCCTTTTGAAGAAACGATTAATAAAACTACAAATGAAGAAGAAATTATTGAAAATATAGACATAGGAGGTGTAACTCTTATCCGTGCAGCTGCTAAAAATTATAAAGATGTGTTAATAGTAGTAGACACAAAAGATTATGATAAAGTAATTGAGAAAATAAAAAACTCTAATATTGACTTAGAATTTAGAAAATACTTAGCAACAAAAGCGTTCTTACATACTGCAAGGTATGATAGTATAATTTCTAATTGGTTTATAAAATCTTCAAATAAAGAAATTTTTGAATTTGATGAATTCGTAATTGGAGGAAAAAAAATATCAAACCTAAGATATGGAGAAAATCCTCATCAAAAAGCTGCTGTGTATAAGTTTGTAAGATACAGTAACTTATCAAAAAGTTTAGTAGAAGCAGAAAAACTTCAAGGTAAAGAATTGTCATATAATAATTACCTTGATCTCGACTCTGCTTTAAATATAATAAAAGAATTTTCTAATCCTGCTTGTGTAATAATAAAACATAATAATCCTTGTGGAGTAGCTGAAGCAAAAAGTTTATTAGAGGCATATAAAAAAGCTTTGGTTTGTGATCCAATTTCTGCATTTGGAGGAATTATTGCTTTTAACTATGAAGTTGATTCTGATACAGCTTATGAGGTAACAAAACTATTTACAGAGTGCATAATTGCACCATCTTACACTCAAAAAGCTAAAGAAATTTTTTCAAAGAAGAAAGATTTAAGATTATTGGTATTACCACAACTTCTACAAGCAAAAACAGAACAAGAAGAGATTAGACAAATTGATGGAGGATTTCTTTTACAAAATAAGGATTTATTATTAATGGATGAAAATGAACTCAAAACTGTTACCAATAGAAAGCCCACTGAAGAAGAATTAAAAAGTTTAATTTTTGCCTATAAAGTAGCAAAATATGTTAAATCAAATACAATTGTTTTAGCAAGAGGAACACAAACTGTGGGAATAGGTGCTGGTCAAATGTCACGTATTGATGCATTAAAAATAGCTTCTATAAAAATGAACCAAATTGATCCAGTAGTTTTAGAAGAACTTAAAAAATTTCCATTAGTTTTAGCGTCAGATGCATTTTTCCCATTTAGAGATGTAGTTGATGAAGCAGCAAAAATAGGTGTAACATCTATAATTCAACCAGGAGGTTCTTTAAGAGATGATGATTCTATAAATGCTGCAAATCAACATAATATTGCTATGATATTTACAGGAATAAGACATTTTAAACATTGATTTCAAAATTTGCTATTTATGTTAAAATTAACATATATCTGTATCGCTCTTTTATATATATCATTAGGGTTATCTTCAGAACTACCAAAAGGTTTAATAGACATTTATTTAGGCCAGAGTTATAAAAATTTAAAACAAAAATATCAGATAAAAAAAATAGCTTCTTATGACAACATTTCAAAAACTTACGAGGTTATTTATACTGATAACTCAGAAATGAGAACTTTGATATCATTTTTTAATTCTAAAGTTTTTAAAATAACTCTAATATATAGTGAAAATTTCTTAAACGACACTGAGTGGGAAAGTATATACAATCAAGCGATTATTAATTATGGAATACCCACTAATATTTATTTAGAAAAACAAAATAATACTACTAAAGAACATTATATTTGGGAAGATGAAAATCTAAAACATACATATGTAAGAATTATTGAAGATGGAAAATTAAGGAATTTTTATATAATTTTAACAGACAAAAAAATTGAAGAAAAGATAAATAACCTTTCTCCATTAAAGAAATTATATTATAAAATAGTAGGTTTATTTTAAATGAAAGAAATTTTAATAAAGATAATAAAAAAAGCATCTAAAATTTTAGAAAAATATTTTTACTCATTAAATATTGAGGTAGACTTTAAATCAAAAAACAATCCGGTCACACAAGCCGACAAAGAATCTGAAGAAATAATAAAAGAATTTATTTCTAAAAAATTTCCTAACGATAAAATTATATGTGAAGAAAGCTGTCCTACAATAAAAGAAGAAATAGATCCACACACAAGATACTGGGTAATTGATCCTCTTGATGGTACTGTAAATTTTACGCATAAACTGCCTATATTTTGTATTTCTATCGGAATAATAGAAAATAAAGAAATTAAAGAGGGAATAGTCTATAATCCTATTACTAAAGATTTATATTATGCAAAGAAAGGAACCGGAGCATATAAAAATAACAAAAAAATACTTGTTTCTAAAATAGAAAATTTATATAATTCATTATTAGTAACAGGATTTCCATATTATACATACAAAAATCCTAAAAGAGTATTTAAATTATTTAACAAATTCTCTACTAAAGCTCAAGCAATAAGAAGATTAGGATCCGCAGCATTAGATTTATGTATGGTAGCAGAAGGAATTTTTGAAGGTTTTTGGGAAGAAAATTTAAAAATATGGGATGTAGCAGCTGGTTCATTAATAGTTAAGGAAGCTGGGGGGAAAATTACAGATTATTACGGAGGTGACAATTACTTATTCGGGAAAACAATAGTTGCTTCAAATGGAAAAATTCATAATCAAATGTTAAAAATTATAAGAGAATGTATGAAATAGATAATGAAGTTTATTTAGATAAATTTTAATCTCATAGATTGAAAATATGAACAGAAATAAATATAATTAATTTTAAAGTCCGGGGGTTAGCTCAGTTGGATTAGAGCGCACGGCTTGGGACCGTGAGGTCGGCGGTTCAAATCCGCCACCCCCGAAGTAGAAAATGCTATCAAAATTAAATTATGCTTTCTTTAACAAAATTATCTTCAAAAGAATTAGAACCAATCTTTGAAAGTTTTATTATTATGTATTTTACAAGATGAAAAATACTTTTATTAAAAATGTATAATATAAATGGAAAATACACAAAAAATAAAAACAATATTAACAAAAAATAATAAATTTTTACCACGAGAAAAACTTATAAGGTATAACACTCCTGACAGCTTAAAAGATGAAGAACTTTTAGCAATTATTTTGCGTACAGGAACAAAAAATCATACAGTATTAGATTTAGCCAAAAAACTTCTCCAACATTACGGTAAAGAACTACCATATATATCAGTTAATGAATTAAAAAATTTCTTAAATATTGGCAAAGTACGTGCATGTAGTATTGTTGCAGCGTTTGAGTTAGGTAAAAGATTTTTAAGAGAAAAGAAAACTTATTTATATCTTACACCAAAAGATGTTTATGAACGACTTTCAGCCTATAGAACTGCTAAAAAAGAACATTTCTTTGTTTTCTATCTTGATACAAAAAACCAAGAAATCCATTGTGAACTTATAAGTGTAGGTATTTTAAATGCAAGTTTAGTACACCCGAGAGAAGTTTTTGAACCTGCAATAAAACATTTAGCAGCGCAAATCATAATTGCACACAACCATCCTTCAGGCAGTTTAGAGCCTTCTGAAGAAGATATACAACTTACAAAAAGATTAATAAAAGCTGCTGAAATATTAGGAATTGAACTAATAGATCATATCATAATAAGCAAAGAAGGATATTATAGTTTTAAACAAAATAAAATTATTTAAAAAATTTATTTATTTTTATTAGTGTAAATTTTATGGTATATCTCTAAAGGAATTTTTAAGGGACGTAGATTATTGTCTACGCATGCAAGTTTTGTCATACCTTTAGTAATAAGTTTTTTATCTTTTTCTCTAAAAACTTTGTAATCAAAAATCATAGAAACTTTTTTTAATTCTGTAATTTCTGTTTCAATTTCTAATATATCTCCAAGTAGAGCTGGTGATATATATTCTATTTCTGCCTTAACTACGACAAATTTTATACCCTGCTTTGCTATTTCTGCAACTCTAATGCCTAAATATTCCAAAAACTCAGTTCTTGCGCGTTCAAAATATCTTAAATAATTAGCATAATACACCACACCACCAGCATCTGTATCTTCATAGTAAATTTTTGTTTTAAATATGTAAGACATATTATTAAGTAAAGACATATTATTAAAATAATTTTAAAATTTTATAACAATAATTTTTAAAAATCAATACATTGACTTGATTTTTAAAATAATTTTTTTTATAAAAATAACAAATTTTAAACAAAACAAAGAGGTGAAAATGAAGACAATAAGACCGATAGTAATGAAATTTGGTGGAACTTCAGTTGCAAATGTAGATAGAATAAAAAATGTAGCAAAAATAATTATTGAAAGGAAAAAACAATATAAGTATGTTGTAGTAGTCGTCTCAGCTCCCGGAGATACTACTGACGAACTTATAGAAAAAGCCTACCAGATCACCGATAACCCCGACAAAAGAGAATTAGATATGCTATTATCTACAGGAGAACAAATGTCAATTGCATTAGTAGCAATGGCACTACATAGCATGGGATGTAAGGCAATATCCTTAACTGGTCCACAAGCAGGAATATATGCAGATGAAGCACATACAAAAGCTAGAATAATTGATATAGATACAAGAAGGATAAAAAAATATCTCAAACAAGACAATGTAGTAATTGTTGCTGGTTTTCAGGGAATAAATCCTAACCAAGACATCACAACATTAGGGAGAGGAGGTTCTGATTTAACTGCTATAGCTTTAGCAGCTAAACTTAAAAGTCCTATTTGTGAAATATACACAGATGTAGAGGGAGTCTTTACAACTGATCCAAGAGTGGTACCTGAAGCAAGAAAGATTGACTATCTAACTTATGAAGAAATGCTTGAAATGGCAGGTTCTGGTGCACAAGTTATGATGGCAAGATCAATTGAAGTAGCTAAAAAATATAATGTAAAATTAGAAGTAAAATCAAGCTTAGTAAATAAGCCAGGCACTATTATTTATGGAAGTAAGAAATGGTAAAAAAGAAAGTACTTCTTCATATATGTTGTGGAGTTTGTGCAGGATACTGTATAGAACTTCTTCAAAAATACAATTATGAAGTAGTAGGTTTTTATTTTAATCCTAACATCGCTCCGGAAGAAGAATATATAAAGAGGAAAAAAGTTGTAGAAAAAATTAAAGAAATATATAAGATTCAAATATTTTTTTCTGAGTATAATCCTTCATTATGGTGGCAACTATGCGGTGGATATAAAGAAGAACCTGAAGGGGGGAAAAGATGTAAAATTTGTTATATGCTACGTTTAAAAGAAACCTACAACTACCTCTCAAAATTAAACTGTGATTTCTTCACAACTACCTTAACAATCAGCCCACATAAAAATTCTGAAACTATCTTTGAAATAGCAAAAGAGATAAACAAAGACAGTTTCCTACAAATTGATTTTAAAAAAGAAGACGGGTTCAAAAAAACGATGGAAATAGCTAAAAAAAATCAATTTTATATACAAAATTATTGTGGATGCCTATATAGTATTAATAATAAGAAGAAGAATAAATGAAAATAGTATGTGTATTAACAAACAATTTGCCAGAAAAACAGATCT
>JANXCA010000062.1 GCA_025060535.1 Endomicrobiia bacterium
AGAACATTTTATGGAATATAAAAATGTGACAATTTTAACACCGAACCTAAACGAAGCGACTTTAGGTATGAGGTTACATAAAAAACCAAAGACAGAACAAGAAATATATGATTTAGGTAAAAAAATACTTAAAAAACTTCAACCTGAAGCAGTGGTTATAACCCGTGGTCCTGACGGTATGACATTGTTTGAAAGGTCCACACTCCCACATAAAGAAAAAATTCATCATATACCAACACGGGCAAAAGAAGTATATGATGTTACAGGTGCAGGGGATACTGTTGTTGCTATACTTACATTATGTTTAGCAGCAGGTGCAGATTTTGTTTCAAGTTGCGAAATTTCAAACTTTGCCGCAGGAATTGTTGTTGGCAAACTCGGCACCGCTACCGTGAGTAAAGAAGAAATTAAAAAAACGATTTTAGAGTTTCAAAATATCTCATAAATACGAGGTACTCTAAATTATGACTTTATATACGTTAAGTAGTTCTTTTGAGTTATTAGATTTAATTTTCAACTATTCTAAGGGAGTGTTTAAAAAATGGTTTATAAAAAACTTTGTTAAAGCAGAAAAATATAGTTTATCCTGGTGTAAGAATTGCAATTTAATTTTTTCCTATTCAGTGGAAGATCCTAGTAATATGTATTATGAAAATGAATATTATAAAATAAACTGGATGTTAAAGAATCAACTACTTAGATGGCCACATAAAATGTTTTTTATAGACTTTTGCCAAATTTTTCCTTCCTGTAAAAGTTCACTAAATAAAAAATTATTAGATATTGACTGTAGGATGGGTTTGTTTATCAACTATGCGCAAAAATATATTGTTTGGATACAACAGGGATAGATTTTGATCAATCATCTATTGATATTGCTAAAGAAAAGTATAAAGTAGAAAAAATTTGTTGTTTTAAAACTTAATGGATGTATTATTTTAAAGTTGTGCCAAACATAGAGATAAAAATAGAGACTTTTACAGAATTAGATTTTATACATTGTGAAAGTGCTATTAGGTATTTGAAAAAGAATAAAAATTAGTATGTTAAATAAACAAAGTTCTATGTTTTAGCAAAACAAAAAAAGTGATGATAGAACTATTTGGTATATTTATTTTTTTAAACACTTTTTTACCAAAAATAGGTTTTGAATTAAAATTTTTGCCATTTCACTTAAATATTGTTGACATATTATATGTTTCAATGTTGATTTATGTGTTAATAGTATTTAGAAAGAAACTATTTTCTTATTTTTATTCATTGTTCACTTTATTTCTCTGGGGTATAGTTTCTGCTTTAGTTGGTTATTTCAATTCCGCGCCATTATGGAAGATAATAGATGAGTTTTTAAGACAATATATCTATATTTTTGTTGCTGTTATAGCAATGTGTATAATTAAAAATTCTCGAGAAGTTAACAAAATAATGTTTTTCTTTTTTTTAGGTATTTGTTTGCTATCATTATATGGTATTCTTGAATGGATTTTTACAAAAAAGTTTATTAACTATGCACGAGGTGTGTTGTTAACTTTAGGATATCCAAAACAAGCAAGTTTTTTTGTTGGATGTGATGTATATGATCTCGTTAATTACAGAAGAGTTATTACTACGCTTCTTTCTTGGAATAGTTCAGGACAATATTTAGCCTCTAGTTTATTTTTATTGTTAGCAAAAGGTTTATTAGATAGAAAAATTTCTATTAGTTCTCGCTTAATTTATTTATTAATTTCTGTTATATGTATTATAACAATCATTTTTACACGTTCCCGTAGTGCTTGGGTGGGAATGTTTGCAACAGCTATTTTATTTAGTATAATTGTTTTTAAAAAAAGGTTTTGGATTTTTTCTTTAAGTTTTATTATTATTATTACTATTTTTGCTACAGCTGTACCACAGATTAAGGATAGAATAAAATCTTTTTTAAATTTGACACAGGATGGTTCTGCTTGGGGAAGAATTGAAGCAATAAAAGCAAGTTTACCAGTAATTAAAAAAACACTTTTAGTAGGCTATGGTTTGGGAATGTTTTCTTCACAAAAAATTCCTGCTGATTATAAAATGTACGCAGGATTGGACTGTTTTTATGTAAGATACATTGTTTCTAATGGAATCATTGGATTAATTATATTTTTAGGAACAGTTTTTTGGTTGTTCAGAAAAGTTTTAATAAAGATCAAATCCTCCTATATAAATATAAACTGGCTACTTATAGGTTCAGTTTGTGGACTATTTGTTCTTCTTATAGGTGCATTGTTTGATTGTATGTTGGCAATTTCAACATATATGTCCACCCTTTTTTGGTTTTATTTTGGGCTGATATTAAAAGAAGTTCATGAGAAAAGGTAAAATTGCTTTTCTTTTAGTTCTTATTTCTGTTCTTACAAAGCCAATAAATTTTATAAAAGAGGTTATAATTGCTGCTACATTTGGTGCTGATGAGTATCGTGATGCTTTTTTGATAGCATGGCAAGTTCCTAGTATAATTGGTGGTTTTATTTTTGAAGGTTTACCACAAATTTTTGTTCCTTGGTTGATAGAACTTAGAAAAAAAGACAGCTACAATGAGATATTAAATAGTGTTGTTAACTTGTTTATTTTAATATTTTTTGTAATTAGCTTATTATTAATTTTTACTTCGTCTTTTTGGATCTCAGTTATTGCTCCTTTTGCTTCAGCAAAGACTAAAAAATTTGCAATGATTCTTTTAAAAATTATGGCATTTTCAATTTTGTTTATTGGACTTAATAATGTTCTTACAGGAATAATTTATTCATATCAAAAATATGTTATTCCTTCACTAGCAGTTCCTTTAATGAATTTAATTGTGATATTTTTTGTAATGTTTGGTTCAAAATGGTATGGTATTTATTCTCTTGCATGGGGTGTTTTGATAGGTAGTTTTTGTGCCATGCTTTTACAAACATTACAACTTAAAAACGAGAAATATAAAATTTTAATTATGTTTGATAAGGAATTAAAAAAACTTTTTATTTCAAATGTTAATTTTTTTTTAGGAACTGTAATTTTTGGTTTTTCTGCTATAGTAGAAAAAATATTCGCTTCAAAATTACCAACAGGAAGTATTTCTTGTTTAGATTACGCTTATCATATTTATCAAACAATCTTTACAATTTTTTTGCCTATTACCACAGTGATTTTTCCTAAGTTGTGTATATTAGCAACACAAGAAAATGAAAAAAATTTTTGTGAAGTTATTGATAAAGGAATTAGAATGATTATGTTTTTTATTTTACCAATAGTGGCTATATTAATTTCGTTAAAATTGCCTATAGTAAAATTTGTATATCAACGTGGTGTCTTTAATGAACAGATGGCAGAAGTTACCTCTGGGATTTTTGGAATATACGCATTAGGATTAATACCACATAGTTTGAATTATTTGTTAATTCATATTTTTTATGCTCGTAAAGAAATGAATATGAGAGTAAAGTATAGTTTTATTTTTTTAAGTGTATATACGGTTCTTAACTTGATTTTTATTGATAAACTAAAAATATATGGCATTGTTTGGTCTAATATAATATCAGCGAGTATTTGTACAATTTTTTTTGTTTTTAATCTCATAAAAAGAATAAATTTAGAAATAAGTGAAATATTAAATTCTTTATTTAAATTGATGATCGGTTCTGTAATTATGTGGTTGATTATGTCAAAATTATGGACTTGTTTAGGTGTTAACTTGATTTTAGGATTCCTTGTTTCATTAGTTGTTGGTGTTATAATTTTTTTTGTTTTTATTTATCTTTTTAAAATTATAGAAATTAAATATGTGAAAGATTTATTGCCAGAAATAATAAAAATATGGAAAAGATAAAAATTTCTGCTGTTATACTTACTTTTAACGAAGAAAAAAAAATTGAGTGTTGTTTAAAGAGTTTATCTTGGGTAGATGAGATTATAGTAGTTGATTCCTATAGTGCAGATGCTACTTTAGAGATTTGTAATAAGTATCAGACGAAAATATTCAAAAGAAAATTTGATAACTTTTCTTCTCAACGTAATTTCGCTATTAGTAAAGCTACTGGAGATTGGATAATAATGGTTGATGCTGATGAAGAAATAACTAAAGAATTAGCATATGAAATAAAAGAAACCTTACAAAAATACAACGATATTGATGGATATTATATACCACGCTTAAACATTTCTTTTGGCAAACTTTTAAGATATGGTATGAATTCTCCAGATTATACTTTCCGTTTATTTAAAAGAGATAAAGTAAAATATATGAAAGAAGTTCATGAAATTCCAATAATCACTTCTGAGAAGGTTGGTTACTTAAAACACCCAATAATACATAGAAATTATCAATCTATTTCTGAATATTTACCAAAATTAAATTTTTATACTGATTTAGAAGCAAAAGAGATGTTGAAGAACAAACAAAAAATAAGTTGGTTAAGAATAATATTTTTTCCTATTATACGGTTTATCTGGTCATATTTTATAAAAAATGGATGGAGAGATGGTTTTGCAGGATTTTTGATGAGTTTATATGGGTCTATTTATATGATTACAAAATATTTAAAATATAAAGAACTTACTAAAAATAAAAAATGCGAATAGGAATTGATATACAGTCTATAACTGGAAAACTTTCGGGAATTGGGTTTTATACAAAAAATTTACTACAACACCTAAAAAGTATTGATTCTGAAAATGAGTATATACCTATATTTGATAAATTTTTCCAAGGAAATTTATCAACCTATAAAAGAGTAGTATGGGAACAAATTATTCTACCGAGCAAACTCTATACTGAAAAGATTGATATTCTGCATATTCCTGGTTTTTCGCCGCCTTTAATTAAAAACTGTAGATTAGCATTAACCTTACATGATTTAATTGGTGTTCGAATACCGGAAAATAATCTCTCTTTGTTTTCTCGTCTTTATTGGGGGAAATATTTACCTATCTTAGCTAAAACTGTTGATATAATTATTACAGTTTCTCAACATTCTAAATATGATATTATGGAGTTATTAAAAATAGATGAAAAAAATATAGTAGTAATTTATTTAGCTGCTGGTAAAGAGTTTCGTGTTATTAACGATGAAGAAGGTATTAAAAATGTTAAAATAAAATATAATATTGCTGAAAATCCATATGTACTTTATGTTGGAAACATAGAGTATAGAAAAAATCTTTTTAGATTAGTAAAAGTTTGGGAGAGTTTATCGATACCATATAAATTAGTAATAGTTGGATCTAAAACAAAGTTTTCAGAAATGTTGATGAAGTATATAGTAGAAAAAAATCTAAAAAAAAGAATTGTGCTCACAGGCTATGTGCCAATAAATGATCTTGTTTTGTTATACAATGGCGCATCTTTATTTGTATATCCATCCCTATATGAAGGATTTGGTTTACCTGTGATAGAAGCAATGTCTTGTGGAGTTCCTGTGGTTACTTCAAACACTTCGGCTTTACCTGAGGTTGTAGGTGATGCAGGAATAATGGTTAACCCACTTAACTCTGAAGAACTACAAAGTGCTATTATAAAGGTATTAACTGATAATGTTTTACATAGAAACCTAAGAAAAAAAGGATTAGAGCGAGCAAAAATGTTTTCTTGGGAAAAAACTGCTAAAGAAACACTTAAAGTATATAAAATGTTAATGTGAGAAAGTATATATTCAAAAAAAAATTAAATACTATAATAGTAAGTATTATAGATTTTTTTGGTAATTTTTTTTTAAAAGTTAAAAAGAAAAAAATAGATATAACAAATATAAAAAAAATTCTCGTTGTTAGACTTGACCATTTAGGTGATATAGTTACCAGCATACCAGTTTATGGACAACTTAAAAAAAATTTTCCACACTGGCAAGTTTCTGTATTGACCAGTTCAGAAGGTAGGGAAATTTTTCTTAATAATCCGTTTATTGATAAAGTTATTACATTTTCTTGTCCATGGTTTAATAGGAATTATAAAAAGTGGCACTTGAAAGATTTTTTCTATCTAAGAAAAATACTTCTAAATGAAAATTTTGATTGTGCATTAGAACTACGTGGTGATATACGTAATATTTTTCTTTTAAAATTATGTGGAATAAAAAACATTATTGGATATGGAATTACTGGTGGGGGATTTCTTCTTACAGTAGAGTTGTTGTGGAAAAAATCTCTTCATGCGGTAGATAAAAATCTTGCAGTCTTAGAAGGACTAAGATTAAAATACTCTTCTGAGTTACCCAAAATATATTGGGATGAAGATGAAAAGGAATTAAAAGATGCTTATAGATTACTTGAGATTTCAAATGATAAAAATCTAATTGTGACATATCATTTAGATTCTGGAGTTGAAACTAGAAGATGGCCTTTAGAAAAGTTCTTAGATCTAATAGAAAAAGTTAGTAACTCTTTTAAAGTAAAAACCGTTATAATTGGTAAAAGAGAAATTGCTGGATTACAAAAATTAGATGCTTTATCTTTAATAGGAAAAACAACTTTGAGACAGTTAATACATGTCATAAGATTATCAAGTCTTTTAGTTACAAATGAATCAGGTCCTGCACATATCGCTGCTGCTGTTGGGACTCCTGTTGTAATAATTTGGGGTGGTAGCACTGATCCTCGTATATGGGCGCCAAAAGGAAAAAATGTAGAAATTATACATAAAGATGTCGATTGTCAATTTTGTGAGAAGGAAAAATGTTCATCTATGAAGTGCCTTAAAATGATTAGTGTAGAGGATGTTTTTTTAGTAATTAAAAAACTATTAAGCAATATGGTAAAAGATGAGAATAGGTATCGATGCGAGAATGATAGATAATTTAGGAATAGGCACTTATATAAGAAATCTTATTTATTGGCTACCAAAAATAAGTAACAATGAATATATTTTATTTGGGGAATCAAACAAACTTAGAGATTTTAACTTGCCAGTTATAGAGTCAAATTTCCCAATTTATAGTTGGCAAGAACAGGTATTTTTTGCTAGAATAATCAAGAAAGCGAAATTAGATGTTTTTCATTCACCACATTATAATTTACCAATTATGTATCCTAAAAAAATTATAGTTACTATACATGACTTAATCCATCTGATTTTTCCTGAATATTTACCGTCAAAATTAGCTTGGTTATACGCGAAGTTTTTGATGAAAATGGCATGTAAAAGATCTCAAAAAATTATTGCTGTTTCTGAAAATACGAAGAATGATATTTTAAGATATTTTAAAATTGATTCAACAAAAATAGAAATAATTTACGAAGGAGTAGAAGAAATTTTTAAGCCATCGCTGAAGAAAACAGAAATGATGAGAAAAAAATATGGTAAATATATACTCTATGTTGGAGCTATTCGTCCACATAAGAATATATTATGTCTTATAGAGGCATTTTATATATTAAAAAAAATATATAAAATTGAACATAAACTAATTTTGATTGGGAAACAGAAAATTCCTTATATTTATCAAGTTAAAAAGAAAATATCAAATTGTTTATTAGAAAATGAGATAGTATTTATAGAAAATGTAACACAAGATGAACTTGTAGATTTTTATTGTGGTGCTGAACTATTTGTTTTTATTTCTTTATATGAAGGTTTTGGCCTTCCTGTAGTTGAAGCAATGGCTTGTGGTTGTCCTGTGATTGCTTCAAATATTTCTTCTTTACCTGAGATTGTTGGAGACGCAGGAATTTTAGTTAATCCATATAATATAGATGAGATATGTAGGTGTATTTATAAAGTGTTAACTGATAGGTATTTACAAGAGGATATGTGTAAAAAGGGACTACAACAAGCTAAAAAATTTTCTTGGTATTTAACGGCTAAAAAAACACTGGAATTGTATGAGCAACTTATGTAATGTTGTTTAAGATTACAAAAAATTTTTTGTTAATCTTTGCTTCTATTCTTACACTTTTGTCTTGTATTCATGATATAACTTAATCCATTGTTAGATTTTCATTTATAGCAAAAAATTTTGAATATAGAGGTAAGAAGGTTTATGAAAGAGACACGTATCTATTATAGCTATCGTCAAGGACGGCATATAAACAACAAGTTTCACACAATTGAAATAATTGAATATTACATAAACAAAGGTGCAAAATATTACGTCTTCGTAGAAAGATTTCGGAAAAAATTCGAAATATAATTTACAAATAGTAAGTTTTATTATACTAAATTGGAAAAGATGAAAGTAGCGTTAGTTCATGATTGGCTTACAGGGATGCGCGGTGGTGAGAAAGTACTTGAAGCATTGTGTGAACTTTTTCCAAATGCGGATTTGTATACTTTAGTTCATATAAAAGGTAGCGTTTCTGAAATTATAGAGAATAGAAAAATCTATACTTCTTTTATTCAGAAACTGCCAGATGTTGAAAAAAATTATAGATATTATTTACCACTTATGCCAAGTGCTATTTCACAGTTTGACCTATCAAGTTATGATTTGGTTATAAGTTCAAGCCATTGTGTTGCAAAAGGTGTTAAAGTTGGGGAAAATACAATTCATATATGTTATTGTCATACACCTATGAGATATATATGGGATATGTATGATTTATATTTTGGTAAAAACTCAAATTCTTCATTTTTAACAAAGTTAGCAATGAAATTTATCAGAAAACCACTACAGGTTTGGGATATAAACACAGCAAAGAATGTTAATTATTTCATTGCAAACTCTAATAATGTTAAAGAAAGAATAAAAAGGATATACA
>JANXCA010000063.1 GCA_025060535.1 Endomicrobiia bacterium
TACCTAAATGAAGTAAAGGAAGAAAATTTTATACCCTTTGAAAACCAACCCTGGAGAGATTAAATTAACAAATCCATCAAATAATAATCCAAAAGGTCTAATTCTGACCCCTTTAAATTTTAAAATTCTAAAAGAAATGAATAGAAGGGAGGCTGATAATTTATGAAGAAGTATTTTTTAATTGTGATAAGTATCTTAGTAGTTTTGGTAGCTATTTTAATTTCATTAGGAAGAACTCAAGAGATACAGAATGTAAGGTGGGAATATAGAGTGGAATATTTTTCTAGGGAGGATTTTAGTATTTTTATAAAGGCTTTAACAGTTAAGAAGATAAATGATCTTGGGAAAGAAGGCTGGGAATATGCAGGTCCTCTTTGTAATGATGGTATAAATGCCCAGCTTATATTGTTTAAGAGACCAGTTAAATAAAGGGGGAAAAGGTACTATCTTTGCCTTTAACTTTCCTCTAAAATTTTTTCTATCCTCTTAGGAGACCAAACTAATTCAGCTAGTTGACAATATAGATTTTGTCTTTCCTCAAGATCTTTTTTTCGAAATTCAAGATGAGGTTTAAAAGGAAGTCCTGTTCTTTTAATAAAATCTATAAATCCAGGATTGTGCTTATAGCACTCTTCATGTAAAGATTTTGCTAATAAGTTCTGTCCAAAATAGTGTCCCAATTTTTCCCTATAAGATAAATCACCATAAGAAGCATTAAATTTTTTAGGCAAAAGCAAAAGTCCACCAATTCTATTTCTGTAGTCCTCAAACTCATCTAAGCTACTAAATTCACTTTTTAATGTATCAAAGGCGCTTTTAGATAATATGTGTTCTATCTCATATCTATTTGGACCTTGTTCTATATATTCAACAAAGTGACTTTTCATACCAGATTCAATTTCTACGTACTCAGTCATACGAGCAAGTAAATAATGTACATAAAATTTTACAAAAGAAAGTTTAAAATTCTTATTACTTAAAAAAGTTATCTTATCTTCTCTTAATTTTTTTAAAAGGATTTCTCCTAGGTCATAAAAAGATTTATTCCTTATCTCTTTTATAGTATTAAAAATTATATATTGCATGTTCTTATAGTCTACACCCTTATAATTCCAAATTCTACGAGCTATTAGTATATCTAAATATGTACCTACAAGTTGATATTTCTTTGTAATAATTTTTTTATCGTCGTCAATATTTATAGGTGCTAGCAATATAGGATATTGTAGAGTAAATTTCAAGTATCCAAGATAGTAGAGAGTTTCTAATCCCTCTAATTTTTCCTGATTTGCTTCTCTAATTTCTTTGTATCTTTCTGTGTAGAACTTAACATTTTTAACTATAAAATTGTAAAAATCATTAGAACTTTTTAATCCTATAAAATCTTCTTTTTCTCTTACCCATCTATGAAGCTCCGTTCCTATTTTATCAAAATCCTGAGGCTTTGCTCCTTTTTTCTTCTCACGAATATTCTCCGCATATTTTCCTCTTAGCCATGCTTTGAAAGCTTCACTAGCTTCATCCTTTCCATTTTCTCTTAGAGATTCTATTGCATTTTTCCAAATCTTAGAAGCTGTATTTCTCTTATCACTCTCTTTAATATTTGCAAGTAGATAGCCCTTTAACATATCAATGGGAGTAAGAGAAAGTCCTCGATCATTCATAGTCTCAAAAATCACATAGGCATCATCTTCAGATTGGGTTATTATCTCAACCATGTAAACATTTTCTATAATCCAGTTACTAAAATAAATGTATTTTTTCTCATCAAAATCCTCAGGGAAAAAATCACGAATTTCTATATACCTTTTAATAATATTTTCTGTAGATTCATCAAGATTATTTGTTTCCGGTATGTTGTCTTTCATAAGTTCATCCAAATAAGGTCTTCTTTCTTCTACATCAATATTATAGGTTTTTTTTCCAAAAGTTGTTGAAAAAATTAAGGGTAAAATTATAGATCTTTGATCTTCATCTTTTATTTTATTTCTCAGATAAATAAGTAATAAAGTGATAGTAACAAGTCTTTGTTGACCATCTACAATGAATTTTTTATTATCTTTTTCACAAATTATAATTGAACCTAAGAAATATTTATCATAGTTTTGAACATTTTCTAAACTGTCTTTGGGATCATAGCTATTCTCAAAGGTCTCAACGAAGTCGTTGATTAAGTCTTGTACCTGTTTTGTTTGCCATTTATATTCTCTTTGATAATAATCCACATAGTACTTCTGATTTGAAAGGAGTTCTCTTATACTTTTCTCTTTTGCAATAATTTTTTCCATGATATTTCACTCCTTAAGTAGTTTTTCTTTATTATTATACTATAATTCTATTTTTTAACATTTAATCATTAATTCTTTTACATTCTCAGGTAAATATTTTAGATAAGCTCCAAAGGTTCTCTTTCTCTCAAAAGAAGGTATAGTACCGCTAGCCTTAATCTTCTTAACGAGTATAATTTTCCTTTCCTCATCAATTCTATATACTTTCCAACAATTGCCAGCAAGTATAAACACCTCGTCAAAAAAGCCAGATAATTTACCTATTTCTTTTCCTGAAGAAACATCTATAACTTTATACTCAAAATTGTCAGGAATATTAGAATGGATTTTACCTCTGTCACCCAAATCTCTAATTTCCGTAGACAGGTAATATTTATTTCCTTTATGATGAATATATTCTTCTTCTAAAATGTAATCAAGAATTTCTGTAAAAATTTCTTCATCACATAAATCCTTTACTAGAGAATATAAATCCTCGTATATTACTCCTTCAGGAAACTGATAAAGTATAGAAAAAATTTGCTGTACAATTACTGAGTAGTCAGACTTATATTCCTCTTTTATATATTCACCTCTTTTCACCATTTCATACATATTTCTTAAAATTATTTCTTCTTCATCATTTTCCACATATCCAAGAGAGAATATATTCATGCTTTTTCTATTCCCTCTACCTATTCTTTGAGTTAGCGAAAATAAGCTCCATGGAATTTCATATAAAAATACGCAATCTATTGTTCCTATATCTATTCCAACTTCCAAAGTAGAGGTTGAAATACAGACGGAATATCTAGATTCTCTCAATACTTTTTCTGCTTCTCTTCTAAGCTTTCTATCTAAATTTCCGTGATGCACAACAAAGTTAAAAAATTTTAATAATGGTTCAAGCTCAAATTTTAGGCGTTCAGTAGATTCTCTATAATTACAGAAACTCAATAATTTTTTTAGTCCTTTTTCTCTTACGATATTTTTTATTTCTTTTAGATCCTTAATAATTTGATATTCAATATTTTTTCTAACATCTACTCTTACAGTTTCAAAATCCTCCATGTATCTTTTGCCTACATCTTTTGGATCTGCTACCGTGGCAGATAAAAGATAAGTGTTAAAATCATTCTTGATAAGATTTCTCAGCCTTTTTATGAGAACTCTTAATTGGTCCCCCCTGTAGGTGTTATCAAAGAAATGAATTTCATCTACAATTAAAATCTTTAAATTGTCAAAAATATCAGAATGTCTACATAATAATGAGTCCAAAGACTCGGATGTAGTTATTAAAAGTTCAGGGAGATTTTTATAGTTTATATTTGGTTTATCCCCATGTTTATATTCGCAATTAATGCCTAAATCTCTTAGTTGTCCTTCCAATCTTAGATATATATCGTTAGCAAGAGCTCTTGTGGGTACTATGTATAATATGCTTAAACCATTCCATTTTTCCTTTTTAAATCTTTCAATAGAAGGTGCAATTACAGCTTCTGTTTTGCCTGATGCAGTGGAAGAAATAATAATAAGATTTTTTTTATTTAAGATTCTTGGGATTGTTTCTATTTGAACATCAGTAAGATTTCCAAATCGTGCAAAGAATGTATTCCATGTATAATATAGTTTACTTTTTATATGTTTAATTTCTTCCAATTTGTCGGATTTCATGTCTTTTTGTAAAGATCTCTTTATTTAATCTACATAAATCACAGGCCTCAACAGCACCCTTTATGAATAATCTAAGGGGCTTATCTTTTTCGATTAGAATGTTAAATATTTTATTTCTGATATAAGGCTCAATTTCGATACCATAGGCTTTAGCATAATTTTTATATACAGCATCAAAAATATTTTGTAGGTCTTTTTTAGATAATTTTTCAATGTTTATACTGATAGAATTATCAAAATAAAATTCTTGATTGGTAGATGTAAATACAACCATTAAATTAAAATCACTTCTATACATATAAGGAATCCAGCTTATCTTCGAGGATCTTTTTGAAAATTCTAAAGGAAGCTCATTTTTACTTACCTTTTTATCTAGTAGTCTTCTATCATTCTTTATTAAAAGAAATAGAGTATCAATAAAGTTCTTATTTTTTTCATACTGAGATTTTGATCCTATACTTATACTTTCTGTTTCATCGAAAATAATTAAAAAACCTTCCATTTTTAAAATCTTAGTGATTCCCCAGGCTATAGAACTTATTAGATTAAAATAAACATTTAAGGAAGTAAACTCATCGTAAAGAGGTGGAAGAAAATAATATTTATTATATTCTTTCCCTAAACTATTATAAGCTGGTTCGTAAGGTTTACAAGAGTTAATATTTTTTGCTTCTATCCATTCCCATATATTTTCATCCTCTTTTATTGGATCAATATGTTTAAAAAAATGATGATCCTTCCAGCCTCCTAATTTTCTAATAATTGATCTAAGAAGGTCTCGAAAATCATATTTATTGTCTCCTTTTATATATTTAAGAGAACTTACTATGTTTCTGTATATTCTTTTAGGTCGGTAGAATGGAGCTTCATAATAATCCAGTTCTACAAAAGAAGTGACATAATTTAATTTTAAAGCTAAACTTTCAATATAACTTGCTAAATGAGTTTTTCCAGATCCATATTCTCCATTAATCACTAAAATTTTTCTTTTGTCCTCACCTTTTAGCCATTTTTCTATTGTTTTTATCTCTTTTTCTCTTCCAAAAATAAAATCTTCAATGTATTTATATGGGACTATACCTAGCCTTAGAGACTCAACAATTGTTCTTTCTTTGAATTTTTCTTTATTTGTAGGAGCTTCTTTGAAGATATCCTTGTTGAAAGTTGAAATCTTATTCTTTTCAAGAGACTCTTTTTTTTCTACATCTAAAAATTTTAGTTCACTAATTCTAATCCATTTCTTAAGACCATTTTCAAACAAGACTAAATACTCATATCCTTTAAATCTCCTGTTTATTATCTCCCCCTCACCATATAAATTGTGAAAAACTTTTTTGTTCATGATATGAATTAGATGCTTTCAAGATTAGGTATTTTATTGTTCACTCTTATATAGTCTAAACCAAGAACACATTGTTTTACGAATCTCCTCTTATATCCCTCATCTCCATATCTTTCGTTGTAGACTTTCTCAGTGAGTTGTTCAATAAAATTTTTAACTAAAACTTCGTTTAAATTACAATTATATGCAGTCATATAGATGCCCTTTAGTTTATTTCCTAGATTTCTTAGAAAAGTTAAGATATCAGTAGATAAATTATCTAAATTTATTTCGACTCCTCTTGGGTTTGTGATATCAAAAAAGGTAGAAAGTCTCTGTTTTAGTGCCTCGTAGACTTGAGTTCTACCATCTAAAAAATTCTTGTCAGGAACAGCATAAAAAACCATAATATTGGAAAATCTCACATTACTACACTCATCTATCAACTCCCTTAGATTAGAAAGTATAGCTTCTTTATCTTTAGAACTTAAACTTGGTATCTGTTCAGCTTCATCAAAAAAAATAATCAAGCCTGAGTATTCTAGTATCTTTACCCACTGAACTAAGGATCTTATCATAACAAAAGCAGTACTTTTATCGATTTTTTCTAAAATTCCATAATTTTTATGAACTTTAGAATTATAACCTTCTCCTTGTAACCACTGTATAATATTTTCATAATCATCTATCTTGTTATCTATATAAAATTCTACACCTTTCTTTACTGCTCTCTTGAAGCTTATACTTTCTATATTGTCCCAATTATTTGTTTCTTCCAATATAAGCTTAGTTATTTCCTCCTCATCTAAACCTTTCTTTTCGTATTCTAAGCGTTTTGATGCTATCCAATTTCTAATGAAATTGTTTATGCCTTTTCCATATCCACTTATTAATTCTTCTTTACTTAAAGGTTGGGTAATATTTTTCATGATTTCTTTATAAACTAGTTCCATTTTTGAGAAGGGAGATGAATTTTTTGATAAAGAAACATGGGAAACTACAAAATTATGTTTCCAACCAAGATTTCTTACACAATATAAAAAATGAGTTTTTCCTGATCCATAGATACCCACAACAAGTTTGAAGGAAGCGCCTCCATTTTTAATGTAATCTTCAAGGTATTCATTTTCTATAATATCTAAATATTCATCTAGTCCTATAGTGAAAAATTCAATTCCATATTCGGGAGGAATTCCTCTCTCTTAAAGTTTTAATTATTGATTGGGCTATGTTAATATCCAAATCATCCCATACCAATTAGATCACTTCCCCCAATAGATATATGTGAATAGTTCACACCTTCTCCTCTGTCGTTTGAAGGAACCCAAATATGGAGATTTCTATCTTTTGTATATTCTCTAGTGGCTACTCTAAGTTTTATAGGATATTTATTTCTCAATTTATATAAATCAAAACTGAAATCTGCTTTTGAATAAGAAAAACTTCTCTGTGATTTAGAATTATCTTGAAAGGAAATATAATGTTCTTTCAATACATCTAATAATTCACAATAAAATTTAATAATAGGAATTTCCTTATTTTTATAATTTTCAGAAAGTTTGGTATAGATATCTTTAAATAATTCGAATAATTCTTTCTCTTCGATCTTTGAGCCTAAGTTGTCAATTAATTCTTTAATTTTAAGTGCAAGTTTTGATGGAACCATAGAATATTTATCTATTAACCTTTCTATTTTTGGCCCAAACCAGATGGTACAATTGTAATTCTTTAAATTTTGGATATTTAATTTCATTTGAACAGTAAAAAAGGCAATTTTAAAATTAGGATAGTTTCCTTTTAAACTTATGTTATATTTTTTTAATTCTTTCTCTAGAGCTGCTCCATATGCATTTTTAAAGCTATCAATTTCTTTTTCTTCGGAAGCTATAATATTTTCAATTTTTTCTTTTTTATTTTTTATATTTTGAAGATGGATTTCTTTAAAATCTATTGTCTTAGTTTCAATTATATTGAAATTTAAATTATTGATTAATTTTTTAAGTTTATCTTTAACTTTCACATAGTTATCATATTCTTCATACAAATTTTTTCTATAAGATTCCATTTCAGATATTAAGTTATTGGTTTCTAAAAGTTTTTCTAAACAATTCAAATAGTCATTAAGAAAAAGATTATCTATATTATTCTGTTTCTCATCTTCAGGTGGTATTTCGTTATTGTTTATCTTTTTTTCTTCCTCCATGTTTAATCCTCTTTCTATTTCAAACTTTTATGTTTGTTTATAATCTGTCTAAATTTTTTATATTATTATATACCATCTTTCTATTTTTACAAGTATTTAATCTTATAAAATAAATATTTAGATATTGAAAAAATAATAAAAATCTTATAATCTTTTACTAAATTTGTTAGAACTTCAAAGGTAAATCTCTGAATAAATTCTAGGATCACAAGCTACAAGAAATATCATTTATTTCCTCCTATCATAAATATTTTTGTATAAAAATAGGGTCAGAATAAGATCCGTAAAATTTTTGGCACTTGGTATGGACATAGGTACCACTCTTAAGAAATATAGATAACTTCTTAGTAAATAAGCTATAATAGGTAAATTAAAATTTCTTTTAATTCAACATATAATAAAAATATGAGTGAATATGATAATAAAAAAGAAAAATTAAAGCAATATCTTTTTGTTTATGGTTCTCTTCTTTCTCACAATTCTAGGAATTATCTTTTAAAAGATTCTAAATTTATTGGAAAAGCTATTCTAGAGAATTATGGTTTATACAAAATCTCTTGGTACCCCGGAATTGTCTCTAAAGAGGGATCAAAAGTAGTAGGAGAAGTATATGAAGTAGATGATGTTACTCTTGAAAAAATTGATAATTTTGAAGGAGAGGGAGAATTATATAAGAGAGAAAGAGTTATTGTAAATCTTGAAAAAGGGGAAAAAATAGAAGCTTGGACTTATGTTTACCTAAATGAAGTAAAGGAAGAAAATTTTATACCCTTTGAAAACCAACCCTGGAGAGATTAAATTAACAAATCCAT
>JANXCA010000064.1 GCA_025060535.1 Endomicrobiia bacterium
AGCAACAGAGCAAAAAAGTGAACCAATTTTAGAGAGCAACAAAGAAATTTAGTGAACCATTTCAGTGAAGCAACACTGAAGAATAGTGAGCCATTTGATTGAGCAACAATGTGAGCTTATTGCAGAATGATATAATAAATGATATATGCGAATAAGAACAGTGTTTGACCCCTTTAATTATGGATTGACATTTGTAGCAGATTTTATTGCAAAAAATCCAGATTATACATATCTTATTATCGTTACCACAAACTATTATCATAACATTATTTACAACATACTGTATAGATACAAAGTCAATCCTAAAACTTATCGATTTCCATTTGGCATTGCTTATAAACCGCACACATTTCTATTAAAACATTTTGCTCAAGAGTTAGAAGCTTCCAGAGTTAATGTTGTAAAAATCATAGATTTTTTTGTAAGTCAAACTTTTTACAGACAAATGGCATTGTCAAATAAAAGACAGACTATTTTTTATAACTATGTTGCATATAGTATGGAAAGAGAAGGATTAGATAATTCAGATTACAAACACGAAGAAACTTATGAAAAGTTTAAGACTGTGTTTAGAGAAAGAAAGATAGTAGATGATATTGAGATATATAAACATCTTAAAGACAAACAAATTACTCCTGTAGAGGTTGATTATGTATTTGTAATAAATGCAGAAGATTTAAGCGAATTAGCGTTTCAAACATTAACCAGAGCAATAAGCTGTAGAGAGATGATAGTAATTGGAGACCATAATAAACTCCGAAAATGTGAATATGAACCAGCTAAATTGCCACCTTATCAAAACGATTTAATTGGAGTCAATGTGGTATCACAAGAATTGGCAAATCTCATTAAGCGACATGCTACAGAGTATAAATTTGAACCCTATGTTGCTAATATTCCAATTTCAGTTGAAGAAAAAAAATGGAGACAAATGTTCTATAGCATGCTTGAAGAGCTTGACAAATGTAATACTGCAAAATTATTGTATCCAGACTATTCTTATCAGTATGATATAGAAAAAAAGCTTTTTGATATGTCAATTCCATTTAGAGGTTTTGTTCAGGAGTATGAATATCCTTTTCATCTATACACTGTCATTAACAACATTAGAAAAATAATCAACAGTAAAAATGATATGCTTAATAAAAAAGAGATACTTAGCATAATAGATATGCTTGCACCAAGAATAACAGATAGATTTGGTGGTAGAAGTAAGCTTAAAAAAATGTTCTATGAATATCTGTATCCATCCCACATTCTAGCTAAACTTAAAATTTTTGAAACTGTTAAAAAAATGTATTTTGATAATAAACTTGAATATGCATTAAAGCCACCATATTGTATTCAGTATCTAAAATGGCATAATAAATTGAATCTAAAATATGCAAGACCTAAACTTTTTGTAGCACCATTTTCATATGCAAAAAACATAAACACTGAATTAACATTCTGCATCTATGAAACACAAGCTCCACCAAATAGAAGTGCCAGTAGAAGTATCTATACAGCACTTACTTCTACCACAAAAAGACTAATTTTATGTCCTCTTGCCAGATAAAATTTTGCTAATTTTATAGTTTTACTTTTCTTCTGAAATCTTCAAATTCTTTATATAATCCTAATGCCATTATTTTTTGTGTATCTGTTGTTTTTGACTTAATTTTCTCTTCATGTGTAGGTAATTTATGATAAACATATTTTCTCCAAAATTCAATTGCTAAGGCTGCTGCTATGATTCTGTCATCATGTTTACCTTCTTCTGCTTTCAATTCTCCATTGTCTTTTTGCACAAAAAACCTCATTTCATCTAATAAATCAGCACTTTTTATTTCAAGCATACCTAACTGATAAACACTTCTCATTTGATTGAGCAATGGTCTTTTTGTAGCACCTGTTGTAGCAAAAAATTTAATATAGTTCTTTTTTAAAGTTTGCTGTTTAGTATAAAGATATTCTTTAATGTATGGTATATTAGCTTTAAGTTTTTCAAAATTAATGTCATTTGCAAATGCTGACATCTTTATCTGTCCTAAATCTGTAAGTCTTCCTTTAACATCGTTCATTTCTTTGATAATTACTTGTCCAACTCCTGTAATTTCCATATTAAGATATGCATTTTTATAAAAAGCACATAAAAATAGACATATTTTAGCAAACTCTATTGCGCCAACATCACTGTCTTTAAACTCTGCTACTTGAATTAACTTATCTTTGTATCCCTTCCAAATAGAAATGACAGCATTATCACTGTTTGGAGAGCTACCATAAGAAGGGTCTGCACCTATGAAATATACCTCATCGTCTTGTGGAAATTCATATATCTTAAGATTGCCATTCTTTTTATGTGCTAAATCTAAATACAAACTGTCTTTATCAGCCTTGATATAGATGTAGTAAGGGTCTAAATCTTTAACCTTCTTAAAGTCTTCTGTAAGCTTAAATGTGTCAAAGAATTTATATCCAGAAAGTCTAAATGCCTCATCTTCATAGAAAGGCAATTCCTGTAATGCATAATTTTCATCATGATTGAATGTTGTTGCCAATTCTTTTCTCCACCATGCCATTTGTTCTATATCAATCTCAAAGTTGTATAAGTTTTTCACTATTTCTATCTTTTTTTCTTCTTCTCTTGTAAGTGGATATCCATATTCTTTAAATAAAACACTGTTTTTAGGTATCCTATAATCATCTCTTGCCCACCAGCCGATGAATATAGCTTTAGCAGATGGATTGTTTTTTGCTTCCATAAATCTATCGTAAAAAGAATTAAAACCATTGGCAGTGCTTTCTATAATTGTGTATCTGTAAGGATGAGTTTTAGCAGATGAAATCATCAATGACTTTAATACTCTCTCTTCTGGGTCATTAACAGAGTAAAACGCAGCCTCTGTAGCATGAATGCAAGTCAATGCTTGTGAACGAGCAACTGATTGTTTAGTGCTTTCTCTTGATGAAACATGAAAAAACAATATTTCAGAGCCATTTGCAAAATGCATAATAGTTCTATTATCAATTGTAACAGGCAATTTATGTGTTCTTGGTAAATATAAATACATTGTTCTTATAATTTCTCTCAATTTTGGTCTTGCCTCATAATCATGGCATAAAAAACCTGTCTTAATTCCAGAAAACATTTGCACCCAAAATAAATCCAATGCAAGCAAAATAGTTGTAACACCTTCTTGTCTGCCTTTGAGAATGACAAAATCTCTTACATGTGATTGACTTTCAATAGCTCCAAATATAGTATCAACCAGATACCTTTGTGAATAAAACCATGTATCTGGAGAAAACCTCATCTTACCTTTTTCTTTTGAAAATATAACAAGATTACTTGCCCATTTATAAAACTTTTGCTTTAATTTCATAGGAATGTTATTACCTTTTTTCTATTTTGTATCTCCCAATATTTTTGAGTTCTTAATTGTTTAAATGCATTATTGAATACTTCTTTAAAATTCGTATTGTCATTAATTATGTTAATACAAGCCCATGTGCAGTATAATAATGCTTTGTATTCATCTAATGCATTTAGTTTGTCTAAAACCATCTCATGTTTAAACAGTTGAATTGTGTAATTTGTTTTTAACTTTATCCTCCTTGTCAAAAACTCAAGCACTCTAACAGTATTGCCATATCCACATGTTAGTATCAAATCAAAAAAAAATATTCTTAATACTTGGTGTCGTAGTTTAAACAGTCTTAAGTAATTAAATTGTGCTACTGCTTCATCGGTTTCTCTATCTGTTTTTTTTCTTAAAATGCTTAATGGTGCAACAAAATCATATGTCATTTTTTTCTAAATAGAAACCTTCCTATAATTGATATAGCAAAAAAGCCAAGCATAAATGGAAGAGACTTTTCTGAATAAAAAAGTGTAATAACAAATAATACTGCATTTAATATCAGAATTAACCCTAAATCAATTAATCCACCAGCAATTAAATAGCCGATAATATTTTCTCCTTGCTTACTTTTCATATAATCCTCCCTTTATTTCTTCTTCTAAGGCATTAACCTCATCTAGCTCTAAATCTAATTCAGAACCATAAGTGCTATCTGCTATTTTTGCATTAATTTTTGCCACATCTTTAATTTCTTTGATAACAAGCAATGGTGCTTTAATTTCCTCAATATCTATAACCTTCTTTTTTCTCCTTGCTTCTATTATATCATCAAGCAAGGATATAGACAGTGAATTTAATCTGTCTAATATTTGTGTAAGACTATCCTTATTCTGTTTCTTCATCTTCCTCCTCCATCTTTAGTCTTATATAACTTTGCCCTGATTGCAAATATTCTTGTAAATGATGTCTTATTGCCTGTCTCTGTAAATATATGCCCCTTGAATATGCTTCCTGAATAAGTTGCGTTGCTTTATCATAGTCCTTTTTGTATAAAGCCTTTGCAACATCTCTTGCATATCCAGCAGATAGTTGTTTATAATTTTCAGTTGCTTCTTTAATTAATGACAAATTGTCATAGAATGTATTCAATGTTGGAGTTGTAAATCCTAAAGTATATAACACTTTTTCATGTGTTGGAATTTCTCTTGGCATATCATTGTATATTTTTAATGCCTCTATTCTTAATGCTTTTGGTAATTTTTTCAAATCATTAACTGTAAAATATGGTTTACCAAAGATATCTGATGGTATTCCCTGTTGCCATATAACATTGGCATTAATTATTCTTTTTACCATTGCAGGAGACATTCTTTTAACAACTTCTGCAAAGTCTATATCTCTTCCTTGAGAGTATTGATAAGCTAAAGATATACCAAGCAATGCCTCTTGAGCTATAGGAACTGCTGCAACTCCAAATAACTCTGACATACCCCAAGTAATAGAGCCATCAACTCCTATTCTTACAAGTATTCCTTTTCTAACAAAATCAGGAATGTTTTTAGTAATTTCACGCAGTTTAAATCTTGCTGTAGGGTCATAATCATCAAGGATAGACATGATAAGGTCCACAATTTGATTAAGAAATGGTAAGCCTTCTGCACCACATAATGCTAATGCAGTTAATAATGCACCCATGAATGACTTTTTATTTGGATACAAGCTTCTTAAAAAGTTGAAATAATTAAACATGTAAGACTTAAACACAAAGAATGGTGCTAATATTCCTCTACCTAAAATAGGTCTATTAGCCATTGAGTATGGAAATTGTGTATCTCTGATAAACTTCAGAGTATATTCATATAATGCCTCTCCTGATAGTCCTTTATGTTTAGCTATTTCTGTAGCAACCAGTGCAGCATTGATTCTATTGCTTCTTTCTGATAATGTTCCAAATATAGCCAGTGCATTAGTTAACTTATCTTTAAACCCAATATCATAATGCATAACAGCTTCAAGCTCTCCTTCAAGAAATAATCTGTGAATAACCTCTTTTGCCTCTTCTGATAAATATTTTGCATTATCTACTGCTTTTAAAAAGTCTCCTCTATATTTAAACAGAGCATCTGTATAAAGTCTGAATTCCAATGGAGATACTTTGCCAAATATTTCAAATCCCTTCATACCAGCATCCGCATGAGCTTTCCATATTGTTGTCATAAACCTTTGCGTCATGTTAACAACTAAAAATGCAGGTTTCCATGCAAGATGGTAAAGATATATAAGCGTTCTTAATCTAATATTAGCCATGCTTTCATAGTCTTTTCTGCCATAGAAATAATCAATCAAGTCTTTAGCATAGAGATAATACTCCATATTATTTTTTGCTATTTTGCCTAACTCTTCCATTACTTCAACATAATAAAATCTTCTCGCAAATGCTAATGGTGCATTGGTAATGTATTCTTTTATGATAGCCTCAACATCTATATCATATCCAGCTATACCAGCTCTCCTTGCTAATCTACCACCAGCAAAGACTTTAAGATATTCTTTATCAATAATGCTTGTCAGTTTGGTGATGTCTTCATCTGTAACTCCTCTTGCTTTTAGATACTGCTCAAGCATTGGAATGTATCTATGCAATATTGACATCATTGCAGGCTCTCTATAAACAAATCCGATTAGCATTCCTTTTTCAACTCCTTCGCCAAAAATATGTGTAGCATCGCCAGTTTTTGTGTCAAGTATAAATATATTTGGATTTTCTACTGGTATGCCTTTATTTCTTGCATATGTTAAAGCATCTTTTGGTAATCCTTCTCTTAAAATGGTTTCAGCAAATGTCTTAGCCTCTGCCATAGTATCAAATGTTTCATAATACAACGTCTTTTTGCCTGTCTCTTCATCTGGAACTCCAATCCATACACCAAATCTGCCTCTTCTAACATGTGGCAAATATCCTTCCAAATAGTGAGCCTTGATGAAATTGTCTGCTTCTTGTTCTGTAAAACCAGCATCAATCATGAACCTTTTAAGTCCTACTTTTTGAATATAATCTATTGCTTTTCTGACTCCATAATAAGCTTGGATTTCCTGTTCTGTTAATCCAGCACCTTCAAGTTCATATCTTTTGAATGTTTTACCTATTTCATCTCCTCTTAACAGTATCTGATTAACTCTTGTTTTATCTTTAAGTTCATAATAAGGTTTCATATATTGCCTAGATTCATAGGTAATAGTATGTGCTCTTGCTGTTATTTTCATTAAAGTTGTAACAAGGGGATTTAATACTTTATTCCAATATGGAACTCTGATTATTTCAGCAAGCCTATCATGCACATCTGAAATAGCAGTTTCCATTTTAGATATTGCTCTTTGATATGCAGGAGTTGGATTTTTATTGAGACTTTCAAGAAATCTTTTATTAATGTCAAGTTCTATTGTTTCTGATGCAGGGTCAACATCTAATTCTTTAGCAAGATTATCCATTGTATTAAATTTTCGTTTGATATAATCATCAACTATATTTTCTATTTTTTGGATATTTTTATTCATGAAATCATCAAGGTTGCTATAGTTATCATAAAACGCATGTTGTCTAAGTGCTTCATCTACTTTAAATGATTTTGTATAAACAATAGCATCTCTATGAGATAATTTATTTACCTCTGCATTAGGAGCAAACAATGTTGTATTTCCAGCATGAGCAACATCGGCTTTTTGTAAATTTGGCATATATAACATAGCTAATGGTCTATCTGGAGAATAATCTATAAATTGCTTTCTTGTATGATTTTCGGCATCAAGTCTTGCTACATTATTAAGATTTGGTGCATACAAAAAAGTTGCATATAAATCTAACAAATCACTATTGCTTAACTTTGGAGCATATATATCTGCATCAAATGTTTCCATGCGTGCCTGCATTAAGCTTTCAGCATGTAATTTTGATTCCTTTAATCTCATTCTTTCAGCTTTTTCTAATAATGGCACATAAAAATATGTTTTAACGCCTCGCATTTTATCAACTTGCCTTAAATTTTGTGCCATAAAAATAGCTTCTTGTGTATAATGATAACTGGATACATCAATAAGATTTGATTTTACAAGCTGTGGCATATATATCCGTTTCGCAGATGATAAAATAATTTCTTTGCTTGACTCTAGTTGTGGAAGCATCACTTCACGGATATTGCTAAAATATATACGATTAAAAAACCTTGCATTTGGCAATTCTACACCTGTATAAGTTCCATCCTGATGAATAATATTTAATATATTTCCTCGTTGTAATGATTTTAAATTAAGAGTATTAATATTGCCATCAATAGTTAAGACATAAACATCTTCAAGTAATGGTGCATTTACGGCTACCGTGCCGTTAATTTCTGAACTGATTTTAAGTGAGCCAGTGATTGTTTTAAGTTTTGGTGCATTAAATCTTTTTGCAATAATATCGACAACTCCATCGCCCATAACGCTTTCCATTTTACATATAATTTCAATCTTTTCTACATCAGGCAAATCTACAACATTTAACTTAATATTTAATGATTGTAAATAATG
>JANXCA010000065.1 GCA_025060535.1 Endomicrobiia bacterium
GTTATAAATTCTATTGGAATGTTATACTTCAAAAAAATTTCTATTATTTTTCTTGAAAGATATGTTTTGTTTTCAATTTCTTGAAAGGGATCTGTTACTGGACTTAAATATCCACAAGACACCACATAAAGTTGAGAGATTTGTTCTTCTACCACCTCAGGGAATTTTTCAAATACAAAAATTTTGTTTTCTTTATGAAACTCTTCAAAATTGCCAGGCAAAGCTCTTGTATAACAATAAAAACATCCTACAGAACATCCATTGTATGGATTTATAAGTAACCTTTCTGCAGTACATTCCCGCCTTCCATCTGCTACATACCATCCATGTAATTCTTTTTTTGTAGTTTTATATATATAAGTATAATTCTGCATTTTTATTCTTTTAAAAAGAGTTATAATTTATTAATTACTTAGGCTTATTTAGACTCAAGATATGATTTTAAATATTTTGCAGTGTAAGAATTATCAATTTTTAAAAATCCATTGTAATCCCCACAATAAACTAAATACCCTCCTTCTTGTCCCCCTTCAGGACCTAAATCTACAATCCAGTCAGCTGTTTTTATAACTTCAAGATTGTGTTCTATAACTATTACAGTATTACCTAAATCTACAAGTTTGTGTAAAACTTTAAGAAGTTTTTCAACATCTGCATAATGTAAGCCAGTGGTAGGTTCATCCAGAATATAAAGAGTTTTTCCAGTGGATTTCTTACATAACTCAGCCGCTAGTTTTATCCTTTGAGCTTCTCCACCAGAAAGTGTTGTTGCTGGTTGACCAAGTTTTATATATCCTAACCCTACATCGTTAATTACGGAAAGTATATTTCTAATTTTATTAATATTACCAAAAAATTCTAATGCTTCTTCTACTGTCATTTCTAAAACCTCATAGATATTTTTATCCTTGTATTTTACCTGTAACGTTTCTTCATTAAATCTTTTTCCTTGACAAACATCACATTTTACATAAACATCTGGTAAAAACTGCATCTCTATTTTTAAGACACCATCACCTTGACAATTTTCACATCTACCACCTTTTACATTAAAAGAAAACCTACCAGGGTCATATCCTCTTCGGCGTGCTTCCGGTGTTTGAGCAAAAAGTTCTCTTATATAAGTAAATACTCCAGTATAAGTAGCTGGATTAGACCGTGGCGTTCTCCCTATAGGAGATTGATCAACTATTATTATCTTGTCAATGTTTTCAACACCTATTATTTCTTTATATTTACCAGGTTCTTCCTTTGAACCATATAGTTTTTTAGCTATCGCTTTATACAAAATCTCATTTACTAATGTTGACTTACCTGAACCAGATACGCCAGTTACACATATAAAAACTCCTAAAGGAAACTCAACATCTATATTTTTAAGATTGAACTGTTGAGCACCTATTATCTTTATTGATTTATTTTGAGGTTTTCTTTTTTGTTGATTAACTTCTATTTTTAATTCTTTACGAAGATATTTAAGAGTTAAAGAATTTTTATTATCAATCTTACCACTTAATACATCACTAACAGCTGCAGATACCATAATCTCTCCTCCGTGGACTCCTGCTTTAGGTCCTAAATCAACTAACCAATCTGATTGTTTAATCACATTTTCATCATGTTCTACTACTATTAAAGTATTACCAATATCTCTTAAAGATATCATAGCATTAACTAGTCTTTGTGTATCTCTTGGATGAAGCCCAACTGTAGGCTCATCTAAAACATAAAGCACACCGGTAAGACCTGAACCAATTTGTGTAGCAAGATGTATTCTTTGAGCCTCTCCTCCAGCAAGTGTAGAAGTTTCTCTATCTAAAGTTATGTAATCTAAACCTACCGAAATTAAGAAATCTATTCTATGATTTATTTCTTTTAAGATCGGCTTAGCTATTTCTTTTTCTTGGTCTGTTAAAATCAAACTATTAATTATATCTTTTAACTCCTTTACTTGATAAGAACAAATTTCACTTATATTTAGATATCCTTCAGAAGTATTTATTTTTACAAATAAACTCTCTTTTTTTAATCTTGCACCGTTACATAAAGGACATTTTATACGACTTATGTATTTATTATATATCTCTTCTTTTACATAATCTGATTCTGTCTCCTGATATCTCCTTTGAAGATTGTTAATTACTCCCTCAAATATTCCATCTCCATAAAGAATTAATTTTTGCTGTTCTTTAGGAAGTTTGTTAAACGGTTTATTCAAATCTATGTTATGTCTTTTAGCTACTTCCTGTAAGATCTCTTCATAATAGCTTCTCCAAGATGACTTCCAACGATGTGTTCTTGTAGTAATCGGATCTGCAAACGGTTTTATTGCACCTTCATTTATAGAGAGAGTTTTATCAGGTACCACTAAATCCGGATCTATTTCAAACTTATAACCTAAACCATCACAGGAAGGACAGGCTCCATAAGGAGAATTAAACGAGAACATTCTCGGTTCAAGATTTGCTAAACTATAACCACACTTTATACAGCTAAAGTGTTCAGAGTATATTTTTTCTTTAATCTCATCTTTTGACTTTTTGCTTTCTAAAGCGATATTAACTAATCCCTGTGATTTTCTCAACGCAATTTCTATAGAATCTGCAATTCGTGTTTTATTCTGTGGAGATACCATTACTTGATCTACTAATATCTCTATTGTATGTTTTTTGTATCTATCAAGTTTTATTTTTTGAGGAGGCATTTCATCTAAATCATAAATTTTATTATCTATCCTTACACGAACGAATCCTTCTTTTAAAATTTTTGATAAAAGCTCCTGATAAGTACCAATTCTGCCACGAACTATAGGAGAATATATTGTTATTTTCTCACTTTCATAGTTTTTTATTATTTCCTCAACAATTTGCTGGGAAGAGGTAGATCTTATCTGTGGATGATCATCACAGTGAGGACAAAAAACTTTTCCAATTCTTGCATACAATAGACGAAGATAATCATATATCTCTGTGGTAGTTCCAACAGTAGAACGAGGATTATGAGAAGGTGGTCTCTGATCTATTGCAATAGCAGGAGATAATCCCTCAATTTTTTCCACATCTGGTTTATCCATAAGTGGCAAAAATTGTTTAGCATATGCAGAGAGTGACTCAACATATCTCCTCTGCCCTTCAGCATATATTGTGTCAAAAGCCAAGGATGACTTTCCAGACCCTGAAAGTCCAGTAATAACAATGAGTTTATTTTTCGGAAGTTCAAGATTTATATTTTTAAGATTGTGTTCTTTTGCACCTATAATGATTATCTTATCCATAAAAACATAAAAAGATTAAACCTATGTTAGAAAAAAATAATCTTTAAAACATAGGAGAGGTTTTATAAAAAGTTTTGAAAAATTATATTTTTATTTTTTTCCAACTAAAAGATAAAGCAAAAGAAGCAAAAACAATTTTTATAATATCTCCTATTATAAATGGTAAAATCCCTAATGATATTGTTTTATAAATATCAAAATTCATAAACCTTAACAACCATAACGCACCACAGAAATACACTATAATATTTCCCAGAATCATTGCAAAAAATGCTTTAATAAAATTTTTATCAAAACCCTGCTGTGCTAAAGTTCCACAAATATAACCAGCAACTAAAAATCCAAAAATATAACCCCCTGTAGGACCTAAAAGATATAAAATCCCTGCGCCTTTTGAAAAAACAGGAAGTCCTAATATACCTTCAAAAATGTACAAACCTAAAACATAAAGTACTTTTTTTCCTAATAACATTGACAAAAATAAAACTGCAAATGTCTGCATTGTAAAAGGAATTGGAGTAAAAGGTAAATTAAAATTTATCTTTGAAGCAATTGCTAACAAAATACTGCCTAACAAAGATATTAAAACTATATACAAACTTTTCTGCATTGGGGTAGAAATTTTTAATACTTTCTGGCTTATATATTCCGAAAATGTTAAACTTTTAATCATATCATCCTCCTTTGTTAAACTTTATTACAATTATAACTTTTATTAAAACTTAATCTTTGCGTCTAATTTATTTTAGTTAATACAAAATTAAGCATTCAAAATCAACTTTTAGATGACTATTTTATTTAAGCAACACAAAACTGAAACCTTAAATATACCTTATGCATCTATAATTTATGGAAAAAAACCTAAAGCAACAAAAAAAGTTGCTTTAGGAAAAATTCTAAAAAAAGGAGGTGAAAAGCTATGAAACTCATAAAACCATTAGATGATTTTGAAAAAACTATTGAACAAGCTTTTAAACCACTACAAAGATTAAAAAGATTCTTTGAAGATTGGGACATAGAACTTCCTTCTGAAAGTGTGAATATGCCTAAAATAGATGTGTGGGAAGATGCTGATAAGTATGTAGTAGAAGCAGAACTTCCTGGATTTGATAAAAAAGATATAGATGTAAATATAACTGATGATATTTTAACAATAAAAGCAACAAGAAAACAAGAGCAAGAAAAGAAAGATAAAAACTACTATTATGCTGAAAGATCATATGGTGAGTTTGTGCGCAGTTTAAGATTACCATCTGAAGTTGATAAAAAAGGAATAAAAGCAAAATATAACAATGGTGTTTTAGAACTTACTCTTCCTAAAACAAAAGAAGCTAAAGAAAAAACAACAAAAATCGAGATAGAGTAATAACTGATTGATAATGTAATATATATTAAAAGGTGTGGGTTTATCCCACACCTTTTTTTTATTTTTATTAACTAAAATTTTACAGATTAAAGAGATTCGTGAGAACTTTTAAAGTAAAAAAAACACAGTATCTATGTGACACATATGTTTCTTGCCCATATAATGACTCTAAAAGGAAGTTTTTTTGACTTCATTTGTTATAAGTCAAATAAATATATTGCAACTATAAAATAGAGAATGTTAACCGAATTAAGGAATTATTGTCCATTAGACAACTCCTAAAATTATAAATACCAAAATACAAAAACTAAATTATCAGACGATACCTAGAGATGACAGATATAAACTTTTTATCTGATTTAAAACTTTATTAATAAAGAAATCTGATGAGAACCACCTAAATTAAGAAGCCCTCTTAAAAGATAATTGAAACCATAATCAAATTGAAATAATTCTCTATAAACAAAACTTATACCCAATGATAAATTAGAATAATCTCTATTACCAAAGCCTAATCCTCCCCGTAAAAATAACTTATCTGTATGTAAAATGTTAATTTCTCTTTCTCCACTCAAAGCAAAAATTATACCAGTGTTAGATAAAGATAAATCTGATATAGCTTTTATTTTATGATATTTAAACAGATATCCAAATTTTATAATTCTTTCAACTACATCTATCTCTTTAATTCCAATATTGGGCTCATTTATATTCTCAAATAAAACACCTATCCTATGATTGTTTAAAAACTCATAAATTAAACCAAAATCCAAGCCTACTGCCATTTTATAATATCCATTAGAAAATACAGGATCTACTCCATTTTTAAAATCACCTGTAAGAAGATTTACAGCATTTTCAGTATATAATGTTTTTTTAAACTCTTTACTTAATATATTTATTTTTGTGCCTAAATTTATAGAATTATCTTTGATATTTATTTCCCTTCCAAAGCCCAAAGAAAATTCTCTTTCTATATAGTAGTTTACAAGACCAACCTGTCTATATCCAAAAAGAAAACCTCCTACTTTCTTAAACTTTTTTCCAATCAAAAACATACTACTTGAAATATTTGAACCATCTGTAAGTCCCAGGTGTAATCTATTGTAATCCATTCCTAACTCTAATTTGTTTAAATTTTCTAAAGCAGCAGGGTTAAAATAATAAGCAAAAATATCATCCCCTAAAGCCGTAGCACAATTATTTAAACCAGCTATTCTTGCTCCTACAGGTAGATCCTCAAAATGTGGAAGTAAAAATGAAAACATTATTAGCATACTTAATAAAATAAAGATAAAATATTTTGTTTTAAATTTTTTCATAATATTTTACCTCGCAATAACACAAGTTCCTGAAATTGTTTTACTTTCTGAACCAAAAACTTCTATTTGATAAATATAAACACCTCCTGGTTGTAAGTTACCATTAGAATCTTTTCCATCCCAAATTAAGCTATTATCTGAATATCCTTTTTTCATATCTGCAACAAACCTTCCCTTAATGTCAAAGATTCTCCCAACGACTGTCGCGTTTTTAGGATTATCATATATAATCTCAAAGAAATCATTCCATCCATCGTTGTTAGGTGTAAATATCTTATCTGGTTGGATTGCTATTATCTCAAATGAATTAGACCTCACTGTTAGCTTTATCGTATATTTCCCTAAACGAGTTGTGTTTATACTGATTGTCTTGAAGTAAATATCTAACTCTCCTCCAAGATTTATCCATTCTAAACCATTATACCAAAATACAGCAACATTTCTCTCAGAAGGAATCGTAAATGCCAACCTAACAGGTTTTTCAAACACAAAATTATTTACTGGTTTTAAATCAGAACCTCTTTTAGCTACTAAAGAGAATGCTCTTAAAACTTGTCTATTTTCATCATATACATCCCGTATAAATTCTATCTTTATATCCTCAGTATATTCATTCATATCCTTATATAAAAGTTTTTTCTGTTCATATGGAACATAAATATTAGTAAAGTAGTCATCTTTATAGAAGAAAATTATATTTATATCGTCAGCAATTTTTAATATCATTACTTTGTCACTCTCATTGCCATATATATCTACTGCTGTAACATAATAGTAGTAAATTTTTCCTCTTATGTCTTGTGGTTCTGTCCAACTTAATTGTTGAGTAGTTGAAGGAACTATATCTCTTAACACATATCCACCAGAAAGTGCTTCTGATCTATAGATTCTGTATTCTGCAAGATCAACGCATACACTCCCGTCTGTATTTTTTTCTACCCTTGACCAACTAATTGTAAGCTTAGTGGCATCTGAATTTAAACTACCGCGTAAACCTAAAACTTCTCGTGGAATTGTATCATCTTTAAACTTTGTGTAGATACTTATGATATCAGAGACATCTGATATGTTTGGAATTTCAGCATCGTCATAGCTCCTTATAGCAATATAGTAGGTAGTATTATACATAAAAATCGGTGGAGTAACATATACCTCTTTTTCGCCAGGTTTAGATGCATAATTGATTACAATTTTATTTGCATAACTCCACCACAGATTGCTATTCCCAGCAAAATTTTCTATTGGAACTGTAGAATATCCAACATAATAACCTGCTACTGGAGATAGTGCGGAAAGCCCAGAATTTTCAGTTGGTGCTGTCCAGGTAAGTTTTAGTTTATTCTCAAAAATCTCTACAAATAAATCGGTAATCTTTGAAGGAGACCAAGTATCTCGCGGACGA
>JANXCA010000066.1 GCA_025060535.1 Endomicrobiia bacterium
AAGTTTCTTATAACATCTCCTCCCACAGAAGGCTCTATAAACTTTCCTTCTAAACCTAAAATAAAATTTTCAATTTCCTTTTGGTTATTTATAAAACTTTTACCTATGGTAAATGCAAAATTTAATGTTTTTTCTATTTCTGCTTGAACTTCTTTTGATTTAATAATTTTTTCTAAAGAGGACTTATCTTGAAAATAAGCCTCTATAACCCTATAAGCTATTTCTTCTATTTGAGCTAAAAGTTTTGAATTTTTAAGAACCTCTTCATACTTTAAACCTTTGCTTTCCGCTATTATTCTATTCAAACTTTTTATTTCTCCTCTATCATATCGAGAAAACAAGGTTACGAATTCCAATAACTCTTTTTCTTTATAATTTTCACCAAGAATATGCAATCCCTTAGGAATTATGCTTCTTTTTAAGTGATAAAGCTGGTCATGAAGTTCATCTATAGTTTCAAAATAAAAATTCAATTTATTAGCTAACTTTTTTATTTTTTCTTCTAAAACCTTTGCTCTTCCTACATCCAGTTGTAAAGCCTCTTCATATTCGTTTAAATAGTCCTCTAAATTTAAGAGTTCTTCATATAATCCAGCAGTGGTATAAGGTGGAGAATTATAACTTATCAATGTTCCGTAAAACCTTCTCTTAGCAATAGTGGCCTCAGAAGTATTTAAAACATGATAAAAATAAAGATGAGGAATATTCCCAATAAGAAGGTCTGGGAAGCAATCTTTACTCAAACCTATTTCTTTTCCTTTTGTGAATTCAGCTAATCCATGAGTTCCTACATGAATAACTACATCTGCCTTCCAAACTACTTCTAACCATTTATAAAAAGCTATGTATTGATGATGTGGTGGTTTGGTTTTATCGTGGGCTATCCTCTTAGAATCTTCCAAACTCAGTGGTGGTCGTGCTGGTTGAATTCCTATTAAAACATTTCCTAATTCAATACAGGGAATTAAAATCTCATTTCTATATACCATTATCCTTCCAGGAGGTTCACCCCATGTATTTATGAGTTCATCAAATACTTTTAACGGAAAATTTTTTAAATAACAGGACCAATCTTCTAAGCTCATTTTAAAACATTTAAAATACATTTTCTCAAGGGAAACCCATTTAGGAGAATTAAAAACGGCAAATTGCTCTAAAATTTTAACTAAGTTGAAATTCTCTGGTAGTTCAACTCTATATCCTTCTTTTTGTAAAACTTCCAATAAAACTTCTACACTCTTAAATACATCCAGATAGGCTGCTTTTCCTAAATTTTCTTCTCCTGGTGGATAGTTATAAATAATAAGGGCTACTCTCTTTTCCTCATTTTTCTTCGTTTGTAAACTAAACCAATTTTCAACTCTGTATTTTATTTTTTCTAACCTATCTATAATAGGAAATACCTCCTTAAACTTTGTTTTCTCCTCTTCCAATTCTATCAATCCAGCAACAGGTATAGGTTCTATACTTCCATCCATCTCTGGCCAAATTACAGCCCCTATAACTTCAATAGGACTTAGTCCATAATCAGATTCTTGCCATTTTTTAATTTCTCTTCTGTACATCACTACAGGATTAAAAAGGGGAACCTTAAGCTTTTTAAGAAGTTTTAAAGTAGGTTCTGATTTTCCTCCAAAAGGACCTCCGTTTAGTCTAAACCATAAAAGACTCAAAATTCCAGAAACTAAAGGTTTTTCTTCAAAAAAGAAAAATTTTTGAATAGCGTCGAGATTTTGAATGCCATTAGTATATACCGGAATACATATTACATTATCAAAAACTTTAATTAATTCTTTTATTAAATTTATATTTTGTTGAAAATGAATACCTCCATAAAACAATATTCCAAATTTGGGAAGTTTTTCAATATCTTTTTTTACAAAGAGAGAAATTTTATTTAAATATTCTTTAATATTTGTAAAAATCCCTAGATCAGGATGATAGATTCCATATTCTGGAATTTCCTTAGGAGGTCTTATATCTTGATAGGGTAAGCCTAAATAATGCCCGATAAGTTTTAAAAAATTTAAATAATTTTTTTCACAAGGAAAAGTTAAATATTTAAGAGCATGCACATAGTTTTTAGCATCCTTAAATACTGAAATAGGCAATATTTTTCCTGTAAATTCTATAATTTTTTGAATTTTTTTAATTCTTTCTGTAATACTAAGGGGTTCGCTTATATTTTCTAAAGGGTAATTCCTTTTTTCTAAAAATCCTTTTAATGTAAATTTTCCCAATTTCGCTAAAGATAAAAGGCGAGGAGACCCTAAAAATACAATAATAACTTTTTTTATATCGTACAACTCTTTTAAACTTTTATAAATTAATTCCTCTGCTCTTCCTCCACCTCTTAAGTCGATAACTATTCCATCAGCATCTTCTAAAAGTTTCAATAATCTCTCGTGTGTTATAGTTTCCTCGTCTATCTCATGAGGATAAATAAAAGATATATTCAAATTTTTAAAATTCTTAGCTATATCTAATAAATATTTTCCCCAAGTATAACCAATAAATGTTAAGTTCATAGTTTTAAAATTTATAGGAAAATTCTAAAAAATAAGATCTTTTGGGTTCTAAATAATAATAATAATATTTTTTATCAAAAAGATTATCTATATTTAAACTTAATTTAGCATTCTTTAAAATTTTATAAGATAATTTAGTATTTGCAATAAAATAAGAGTCGTATGAACCAAAAACTCCTTCTTTTTTATCACTATTATCGTCCTTCCCATATACCTTACTTCTATATCTTCCTATTAAAGAAAGGGAAAAAGGTCCTCTCTCGTATTCTATTCCTATATTAAACATAGTTTCAGGAATGTAGGTTATTCTCTTACCTTCAGTTTCAGGATTAGCAGGATTTTTCTTTACTTTGGCATCATTCCAAGTTAAATTAGCAAAAGTTCTTACAGATTTACCCAATTGTTGCTCTAAAGAAATTTCCACACCTTTTATCCTTGCTTTTCCTATATTTAATGATTCTACCATTTCTCTAAAACCTATGTATTTTCCAGTCCTTCGGGTATATATTAGGTCTTTTAAATAATTTTCAAAATAAGAAATCTCAACTTTATTACCTCCCCAAAAGCTATGTCTTATACCTAAATCCCACGAAATACTTTTTTCAGGCTTAAGTTTGGGATTTCCATAGAAAAATGAAATAGGAGTCATATAACTTCTATAAAGTTCTATAAGCATAGGGGGACGAAAGGCTGATCCTATAGAACCTCTAAAACTAGTTTTTTCTGAAATTTTATAAATAAAAGAAAATTTAGGACTAAAAGATGATGAACTTCTTGCTTTATATTTTTTAGGATAACCTATTTCACCAATGTTATTCTCGTAACCATCAAAGGTTTTCCACCAATCATATCTTGCTCCTAAATAAAGAGTAAATTTTTCTGATAAAGGAAGTTCATCCTGAATAAATAAGCCAAAAATTTTGTCCTTTCCTTTCGTCTCATATAGAAGGGAGGTTTTTGAACCCTCCTTTTTCCAATTTGTTATTTTATATTCTTTAGTTTTAGCCTCTCCTCTCTTATAAGAAAAACCAAAGGTTAACAAGTGATGTTTAAAATAGGAAAGGTTAATCAAAAGAGGTAAATCAAATTGAAGATCTAAAATATAACCTTTAGCTGGGGTATTATGGGTTTTTCCTGGACCACTTTCTTTGGTAGCATATTCATTTGGTCTACATGCTGTAACATTACCTACACAAGGTGTGGTGAAAAGATATTTATCTTGATCAAATAAACCAAGAATAAATTTTGTCTTTAATTTTTTAACTTTAGTTTCAAAATTTAAACTATAAATAGTATAATCTTTAGCAATTTTTCCTGCCAAAAACATAGCTTCTACTAATATATTAGGTGGAATTCCAGGAATAAAATAATTCCATACAGGATTTCCCAAGGAATCTTTTAAATAGGTATGTGGTCTATCATAACTGGAACTTCCCCAAATTTTCATAGTGGAAAATCTAATCTTGGTATTTCTATCGAGTTCATATCCAAGTCTTAAAGTGAAATTTTGATCCCATCCTTTATGATCTCCTGTATCCCCTACTATCCATCTTGATTTTCCATCAGGAGTGGTATTATATTTCCAACCCGATACATAATTAGGAGGTTTGGTTATAACTGTAGCTAAATTACTAGGAAAACCGTTAAGACTTTCATGGCCATAACTTAAAAAAAATCTAAAATTTTTTATTTTATCTCCATAAGAAATATAAATCTTCTTTAGGTCATCTAAAGACTTACCTCTCTCAAAGCTTGAACCATAACCTGTTTTTACCACAAATTCTCTTTTCTCTGGTAAAGTGGATATAATATTAACTACTCCTCCCATCGCAAGTCCACCATAAAGTGCTGAAAAAGGACCCTTTACAACTTCAATTCTATCTATATCTTCAAAACGAAAGCCACTCCATTTTAAGCTACCCCCTTGAGGGTCATTTAATGGAATTCCATCTATCATGACTAAATTTCTTCTATATCCTGGAATACCTCTTATGGAAATAGCATCTGTAGGGGTATCTATAACAACCCTTGTCCTGTGAACATACACTCCAGAAATTTCATTTACTACATCATCTAAAGTTTTTATAGATCTTTTTTCTATTTTTTCCCTATTTACCACATTTACGCTTGCAGGGGCTCTTTCTACTTCAATCTCAGTTCGGGTTGCAGTTACCACTACCTCAGGAAGTTCCTCAGTCTTTTTAAGCACCTCCTTTCTTTCTTGCGCTAAAATATTACTATTTAACATAAAACTTGCTACAAATCCTAAAATTACTGAATTTAATAAATATTTTTTCTTCATTATTACCTCCTTAATAGTATTTTTAAAAATTTTTTATAACTTAAAAAATAATTTCTGTCAACCTTTTATCAGTTTTATAAAAGTTTTTAAATCTTTTTATAAAATGATTTTAAATAAATTTTATAATATTAAAGAAATTTATTTGAAAAAGGAATTCCAAATACTTTATAATAAAATTCATTAGCTATCTTTTTAAAATTAATATCTTTAAAATACTCTGGATAAACTTTAATAGCCATATAAAGCATATCTATTACATGTTTCGGAGAAAAGGTGGTTAGAGCTTTAAGTTTGTAAACTTTACCTTCCCTCACGGCTTTAATATTTTTCCATTGAGGATTATTTGTTAAATCTGAAGGCTCAAATAGAGCTGCCCCCCATATGAATATTATATCAGGATTCAATTTCGTTAAGGTCTCTAAAGAAGTTTTAGCAATAGTAGATTTAGGGAAAATAGATGCAGCAGGATTAATAGCACTTATTTTTAAAAGGGTATCATTAATTATACCCGTTCCTCCTGCAACTGAAGTTAAGTCACTGTGAAGCCACACTACTTTTTTTCTCTTATTTTCAGGTATTTTAGAAGTTCTTTTTTCTATAATTTTTAAGATTTTTTCCATTTCGTATAAAACTGCTTGACCCTCTTTTTCTTTTTCAAAAATAATGCTGTGCCATTTTATTGTTTCTTTAAGATTTTCTACACTATTTGGATAGATGGCAAAGGTATTTATACCTATAGATTTCAAAAAATTAAGTTCTTCTAAGGGCACTCTAAAAGTAACTACTAAATCTACATTTAATTTTTTTAAAAGTTCCACATTTAAACCTGGTCCTCCCACTCCTGGAGCAGGAATTTTATCTAATTCAGTAATAGTAGATTGCATTATGGGATCATCATAGGCCCACTTTCCTATAGCTACTACTTGAGACTTTATTTTAAGAGCGGGAATAAGTTGATAGGTAGCTAAAAGGCATGCTCTTTTTACAGGCACTGTTATAGAAATATCTCTATTATAGGCATCCTTAAAGACTAAAGTTTTTGATAGAACTTCCCCAATATTATAAAAAAATAAAAAAATAACTAATGTAGAAATTATTTTAAAAACTCTCATCTATTTTTTCTTCAATAACTCCTTCTATTTCTAAAATTGTATTTTTAATTTGATTTATAACTTCTTCATTTGCCTGCCAATATCCTCGACGATTAGCTTCAAGAAGCCTTTGTAAGACCTCTAAATAAGCCCATCTATTATTTTCCATCATATCTTTTTTAAGTTGCTCATTTAAAACAAATTTATTGGCAATCTCATTCCAAATCCAATTTTTAACCACTCCTGTAGTAGCAGACCATCCCAAGAGATTTTCTACAATATCTGCAATCTTTTGAGCTCCATGCGCTTTATGTTTAAGCATTTCTTTAATCCATTTTGGATTTAAAAGCCTTGCTCTTATACCATGTTCAACTGCTTTATCAAGATTTTCTGTTAAAATTAGCTCCCTCGTAGTATCACTAATAAGCATAATTGGCTTGATTCCCTTTTCTACTTCAACTGATTTACTTAAACCTCCAAAGAATTCAAAGTAATGGTCTAAATCGGTAACTTCATAATCATTAGAACTTCTAATTTGTGATATCAAATCTATTCTTTTAAGATTTTTCTTAAAGAGTTCATTTGATTTAAATCCGTAAAAATTTTCTATATACAGATAATTCATGGACTCTTTATAAGCTGTAACCAAATCTTCTTCTTTTTCCCAAACAGAATCTTCAATTAATTGTAACATTTTCGTTCCGTATTCTGAAGAAGATGGTCCAAATATTCTTCCACAAGCAATCCTCTTTAGCCTCTCTTCTTCCCAGTCCTTTAAAATTTCGCTTTCTTTTAGATGTTGTAAGTTTTCTAAGGTATGTTTTTTGACATAATTAAGTTCAAAAGGTTCATCAAGATCAGAAACCAAATTAAAAGCTTTATCCAAAAGATTTATTACATTAGGAAACATTTCTCTAAAAAATCCACAAATTGTTATATGACAATCAATTCTAGGTCTTCCCAATTTTTCTAAAGGAATAATTTCTAACTCCGGATACCAACTTCCATACCTTCTAACTATTTTTACCCCTAAGTAACTCAATATTTGTGCTATAGTTTCACCTTGGGTTTGAGTAGTCTCAAATCCCCAAAGTACAATACCTACCGTTTCAGGATAGGTTTTCTTAAGTTTTAAATAAACCTCAAGAGTATTCTTAGCTATTTCAAAACCTCTTATATAGGCAGCCTCTGAAGGGATTTTATTTGGATCAAATTGATAAAGATTTCTCCCTGTAGGTAAAGCCTCAAAGTTTCTTATAACATCTCCTCCCACAGAAGGCTCTATAAACTTTCCTTCTAAACCTAAAATAAAATTTTCAATTTC
>JANXCA010000067.1 GCA_025060535.1 Endomicrobiia bacterium
TAACAGAGATATTTTTTCGTCCATATAATGAAAAAATATGGAGAAGAAAATTAAAAGAGATTTCTAATTCTTGGGTTAAACAATTTGTACCTGTTCCTAAAATAGAAGACATTGTTTTAAATTTAATAGAAGACAAAGAACTAGATTATGGATATAATGTATTTTTTTATTATCCTAAATATGATGGAATACAAAGTTTAGTTAATGCTTTAGAGTCTTATTTATGTAGAAATAAAATACTGACTTCTATAACTCTACTTAAGATTGATTATTTAAAAAAAGAAATATATTTTTTGAGAAATAATAAAATAGAAAAAATAAAATACGATACACTTGTTTCTACAATACCGATTGTGGAATTAATAAAGATTTCAAATTTTCCTAGCTATATAAAAAGAATGTCTAAAGATTTAAAATACACAGGGGTTTTATGTTTTAATCTTGCAGTAAAAAATCCTATAGTTAAAAAAATACATTGGATTTACTTTCCTGACAAAGAAATAACCTTTTATAGGGTAGGATTTTATAATAATGTGAATAAGAACTTAGTGCCTTCTGATATTTATGGGTCGATGTATGTTGAAGTGTCATATGATGATAAAAAAGGTTTTGATGAATTAGTTATATATAAAAAAATTCTTAATGATTTATTAAAAGTTGGGATATTAAAATCTTTAAGCCAGATAATATTTTATAAATTACTAAAAATTCCCGTAGGATATGTTATATATGATTATTATAGAGATAAAAACTTACCTCTGATTCATAAATTTTTAAATGAGAATCAAATTTACTCTATAGGAAGATATGGAGCTTGGAAATATTCATATATAAGTGAAAATATAAAAGATGCAATGGATACTGTAAAGAAATTACTAAGATGAACAAAAAAATAAAAGTTGTACATATTATAACCAAATTAGAATTGGGAGGAGCTCAGAGAAATACTTTATATACAGTAGAAAATATAAGCAAAGAAAATTTTGATGTTTATCTTATAAGTGGATGCGGAGGAATTTTAGATAGTGAAGCTATAAAATTAAGTAGAAGAAATGTGAAGGTTGTATTTTTAAAAAACTTAATTAGAGAGATAAATCCTATCAAAGATTTTTTATCATTTCTTAATATTTATAATTTTTTAAAAGAAATAAATCCAGACATAGTTCATACACATTCTTCAAAAGCAGGAATTGTAGGTAGATGGGCTGCATTTTTTTTGAATTTTTTTAAAAAAAGAAAAATAAAAATCATACATACTTTTCATGGTTTCTCATTTAGCAAATTTCATAATTTTTTTGTGAGAAATTTATATATATTTTTAGAATATTTAACAGGTAAAATTTCAGATATACTAATTTTTGTTTCTAAAGAAAATATGAACACAGCGAAAAATTTACGAATAGGTTCATATAAAAAATATGTACTTATTAGAAGCGGGATAAAAATAAAAGAATTTTATAGAGTTTCTGAAAATGATGGACTAAAAATAATTAAAAAGAGAGAGTTAAATCTTCCATTAGATTATAGAATAATTACTACTATAGGACCCTTTAAACCTCAGAAAAACTTAGTAGATTTTATTAGAATGGTAAAAATTGTTACAAATAGTTTACCAACATATAAATTGAAATTTCTTATAGTTGGTGACGGTGAACAAAGACAATTCCTTATTGATTTTTCTAAAAAATTAAAAGTATCAGAAAAAATTTATTTTCTTTCTTGGCATAAAGATATAAAAGGAATTATGTGTATTACAGATATATTTGTTCTTACTTCTTTATGGGAAGGACTTCCTAGGTCTGCTGTAGAGGCGTTGGTAAGTGGGGTTCCAGTTGTATCTTATGCTGTGGATGGACTTAAAGATATTATAGTTTCTGATGTTAATGGTTTTATAGTTGAACCTAAAAATGTTGAAGAGTTATCAAAAAAAATTATTCTTCTATTGACAGATAATAAAATTTTTTCTAAAATTAAAGGACTAACTTGGCAAACAATAGATTATTCTTTTGATATAGATTATATGGTAAAACAACAAGAAGATTTATATAGTAGATTATTTTCGTAGAACTAAAAATAAATATAAGGATAATTTTATGAAACACAAAGTTACACTTATACCTGGAGATGGAGTTGGCCCAGAACTTATAGATATAGTTAAGAAGATTGTTTCCCATTTAGTTGAAATAGAGTGGGAAGAAGTTGAAGTTGGAGAAGATGCACTTAAAAAATATGGTGATGTATTACCTTCAAATGTAATAGAATCAATTAAAAAAAATAAAGTAGCACTTAAAGGACCTGTAACAACTCCGATAGGAAGTGGTTTTAGATCAGTAAATGTAGCTTTAAGACAGATACTTAACTTATATGCTTGTGTACGTCCTTGTAAAACATATCCTGGAATTAACACAAAATATGAAAATGTTGATATAGTGATAATAAGAGAAAATACAGAAGACTTATATGCAGGTGTAGAATTTCAACCTTTTAGTGAAGAAGCAAATTATATTATTAGTAAAAGTAATGGAAAAATTTCAAAAGATTGTGCTATTTCTATAAAAGCGATTTCACCTTCTGCAACTAGAAAAATAGCAAAGTTTGCTTTTGAGTATGCAGTAAAAAATAATAGAAAAAAAGTAACTTCTGTTACAAAAGCGAATATATTAAAATATACAGATGGATTATTCTTTGAAGTATGTAGAGAAGTAGCTAAAGAGTATCCACAAATAGAGTATGAAGAGAAACTTATTGATAATATGTGTATGCAACTTGTTCAGAAACCACAGATGTATGATGTTTTACTTTTACCAAATTTGTATGGCGATATAGTTTCTGATTTATGTGCTGGATTAGTAGGAGGTTTAGGAGTTGCACCTGGTGCTAACTTTGGTGATGAATATGCATTATTTGAAGCGGTACATGGTTCAGCACCTAAGTATAAAGGTCTAAATAAAGTAAATCCTACAGCACTTTTGCTTTCTGCTAAGATGATGTTAGAATATTTAGGTGAAAATGAAGCAGCAAATAGGTTAGAAAATGCTATAATAGAGGTAATAAAAGAAGCAAAAGTAATAACATATGATTTAGGTGGTAATTCCAAAAATACTGAGATGGCTGAAGAGATAATTAGGAAATTAGGAAGTTAAAATATATAAACTTAGGAATTATAAATAGTGAAAATTTCTATAGATAGATTAAAGATTGAAAGAAAAATTGAGTTAGAATATCAAGACTCCCAATTCCAAGATAAAGGTTTGAGGGAACATACTTTGGGTCCTTTGAATATAAAAGTAAATATTACTTTGGTAGGTAATGAAAATGTAAGACTAGTTGGAGAAATAGAGGGTGAGTTTGAGTTAGTATGTGATAGGTGTTGTGAGAATTTTTTACAACACAAGATAATAAAAGTAGATACTATATTTGAAATAGAAAAAAATGAACTGGAAAATAGAGTTATATATATAGATTCTAAAATAAAAGATATGGTATTAACAGACTTCCCTATGAAAACACTTTGTAGTGATAATTGTAAAGGTATTTGTTTAAAATGCGGAGTGAATTTAAATAAAGAAAAATGCAAATGTATAGATAAATAGATATTTCGTAAGGGGAGGTTTTATAAAATATGCCAAATCCGAAAAAACATCATACACATTCAAGAACACGAATGAGACGAGGTCAATGGATTATATCATCTCCTAATTTGGTTCGTTGTAGTCAGTGTGGAGAGTATAAAATGCCTCATAGGATTTGTCCTAATTGTGGTTATTACAAAGGTAAGTTATGGATAAAGAAAAAAGAAAAGGTTTCTAAAGAAGTAACAACAAAATAATTCTTATGAAAATAGTAGTAGATGCTTTAGGAGGTGATAAGAACTTCCCTGCGATAAATGTAGAAGGTGCTTTATTAGCTTTAAAAGATTATTCTGATGTAGAGGTTATTTTAGTAGGCCCTAAGGAAGAAATAGAGAAAGAAATTTTTAAAAACAAAAAATTTTTTAAGGAAATAACAAAAAGAATCTCTATAATAAATGCGACGGAATGTGTTACTATGGAAGATCAACCATCAAAAATTATAAGAACAAAGGAAAATTCTTCTATTGGTGTAGGTCTAAAACTTCTTAGAGATGGTTTAGCAGATGCTTTTGTTTCTTCTGGGAATTCTGGAGCAATTTTAGCTTTTTCAATCACATACATAAAAAAAATTCCTCATATAGATAGACCTGCTATAGCTACGGTGTTGCCTACAATTAATAAACCTTGTGTAGTAATCGATGTTGGAGCAAATGTTGATTGTAAACCAAAGCAGTTATTAGAATTTGGATATATGGGGAGTATATACTGCAGAAAGATTTTAAATATAGAGAATCCAAGAGTAGCTCTTTTGTCTATAGGGACAGAGGAGTCAAAAGGTAATTTACAAGTTTTAGAGGCATATCAACTTTTTAAAAGTAGCAAATTAAACTTTATAGGTAATATAGAAGGTAGAGATATTCCATTTGGAGTGGCAGATGTGGTTGTTAGTGATGGTTTTGTGGGTAATGTTGTGCTTAAATTAGGAGAAGGTATTGCAGAAGTTTTGTTGGAACTTATAAAATATTCTTTAAAAAAACATCCGTTTAGCTGGTTTGCTCTTCCTTTTGTATGGAATGCTATTAGAGATTTAAGAAAAAAGATTGATTTTACAGAATATGGTGGTGCACCTTTGTTAGGTTTAGAAAAGGTGTGTGTAATTTGTCATGGTAGATCTAACGCTAAAGCAATCAAGAATGCTATAAAAGTGGCAAAACAAATGGTAGAAGAAAGAATTAGTTTTGTAATATCTGAATTTATGGATAATATTATAAATGAAAAAAGTTAAAATTTTATCAACAGGTTGTTATATTCCAAATAATGTTTTGACTAATTTTGATTTAGAAAAGATGGTAGATACTTCAAATGAATGGATTATTACACGTACAGGTATTAGAGAAAGAAGAATAGCAGATAAAGATCAATCTACAAGTGATTTAGCTGTAGAAGCAGCTAAAAATTGTATAGATAAGGTTAATTTTCCAAAAGAAGAAATAGATACAATAATAGTAGCAACAATTACTCCAGATATGTTATTTCCATCTACTGCTTGTATAGTACATAAAAAATTAGGCATAAAAAGAGAAGTTTTTGCTTTTGATGTATCTGCTGCATGTAGTGGTTTTATATATGGATTGGTCTTAGCAGAGGGACTCTTAAAAATAGGTAAAAGTAAGAATCTTTTACTGATTGCTTCAGATGTGTTATCTAAATTTGTTAATTGGCAAGATAGAAATACCTGTGTATTATTTGGTGACGGAGCAGGTGCAATGCTTCTATCTTCTACTGATGATGAAGACATAGAAGATGGAATAGTTGGTACTTATTTTGGGGCAGATGGAAATTATGATGAGTTATTATATATACCCGCAGGTGGTTCAAAATTACCTGCTAGTTTTGAAACAGTGCAGAAAAACTTACATACGATAGTAATGAGTGGAAAAGAAGTTTTTAAAGTAGCAGTCACTAAAATGGTTGATTCTGTAGTAAAAGCTTGTGAGATTTGTGGAATTTCGGTCAATCAGTTAGATTTGTTAATACCTCATCAAGCTAATTTAAGGATTATAAACGCTGTAGGAGAAAGATTAAATATAGATCCATCAAAAATTTTTATTAATGTAGATAGATATGGTAATATGTCTGCTTCAACAGTTATAGTTAGTTTAGATGAAGCAATAACTTCTAAAAAAATTTCAAAAGGTTCATTAGTAGGCTTAGTTGCTTTTGGAGGAGGTTTTACATGGGGAGCAGCAATACTGAGAATATAAATAAAAAAAGTATAGCCTTATTATTTCCTGGTCAAGGTAGTCAGGTTGTAGGTATGGGTAAAGATTTTTTTGAAAAATTTGAACACATAAGAGTTTATTATGAGAAGGCAAATGATATTTTAGGATATGATATAAAAAGTTTGATATTTAACGGTCCTGCTGAAACTCTTGCACAAACAGAATATACTCAACCCTCTGTGTTTTTAACATCTTATATTATTTTTAAGTGTCTAGAAAAACACTGCCCTAACATTACAGACTATATAAAATTTACTGCTGGGCATAGTTTAGGAGAGTACACTGCTTTATGTGTAAGTGGAGCATTAACATTTGAAGATGCTTTAAAGATTGTTTCTATTAGAGGAAAAGTTATGGCAGAAGTTTCTAAAGAAAATCCTGGAGGTATGGTTGCTATATTAGGTGTAGATAAAGATGAAGTAATGAAATTATGCGGAGAAGTTAGATCAACAGGAATGATAGTGGAGCCAGTAAATTTTAATACTCCTCAACAAATAGTGGTAGCTGGAGAAGTTAGTGGTATAGAAAAATTACAAGAAATTTTAAATCAGAGAAAAATAAGAAACATAAAACTAAATGTTTCAGGAGCTTTTCATTCTTCTTTAATGAATAAAGCACAAAAAATTTTTTCAGAAACTCTTGACAAAGTAATAATAAATAATGCATTTATACCAATAATTATGAATTACGATGCTAAAGCTCATGTAATAAGAGAGGAGATACTAGAAAATTTAAAACAACAAATAAATCATCCAGTTCTTTGGGAAGATACTATAAAATATATGGTAGAAAATAAAACTGAAGTATTTATAGAGGTAGGAGTAAGTAAAGTGCTATCTGGTATGCTTAAAAAAGTTTTTCCTGAAAAAATAATTTTGACTACAGAAAATCTGGAAACTTTTGAGTCCTGTTGCAATTTTATTAAAGAAAATATTATTAGGAGTTAAAAAATGTGTGAAAAAAAACTTTTAGATAAAGTAGCAATAATAACTGGAGGTGCACAAGGGATAGGGAAAGAAATATCTCTTAAGTTAGCTTCTGAAGGAGCTAGTTGTGTGATAGTAGATGTGGACCTTCAAAAAGCAAATGAAACTTCTCAAGAGATATCTTCTTTGTATTCTGTTGAAACATTAGTGTTTAAGGTAGATGTAAGTATAACTGCTGAAGTGCAAGGATGTGTAGATAAAGTTTATGAAAAGTTTAAAAGAATAGAT
>JANXCA010000068.1 GCA_025060535.1 Endomicrobiia bacterium
ATCCTTATAGGTAGAATAAAAACCTCATTTTCGGAATATTTTCTTCCTTTAAATATCCCAGTTTCAAATCCTTATAGGTAGAATAAAAACGTTGTTAAAAAAGCAAGGTATGGCGGAGCAAAAAATGTTTCAAATCCTTATAGGTAGAATAAAAACCCATTTAACATAAATAAAATCAATGCTTTTTAAATTTTTAAACCAACCTTGTCAAAGATCAATTTTTTTACTATCTTATTGTTTTTATTACTTTTTCCTTGTCGTCGAACCTTTGTATTTTTTGCATTATTACAGGTCGACGACAAAGCGATTATATTATTAAGTTTTCAATCTTGTTAAATCCTATTTCTCTGTTATATCCTTCGTTTCTGTCAACTAAGTATTTTTGAACATAATATATGTCATTTACAATAGGCAATCCTAAATCATTATTTTTCTGGTTGTGAATATTAATAACATAATCATAGAAGTCTTTTTTTATTTCTAAAAACATTCTTCTTTTTTCAAAAAAGTTCATCTTAGCATCCCGAATTTTACTATACTCATTCCAAATTTTTATTGCATAATCGTCTTGTTCTACAAAAATAGGAAAAACATATAACTCATTTTCTATCAAAGAAAATTGATTTATTTTGTCATACTCAAGTGTATAAATGCTTGGCAGTATTTCTTTGTCTTTGTGAGAAAAATTGTGTATTTTATCGAAATACTCTTGCATGACGAAAAATACTTCATTTTCTTCTATTTTACGGTGTTGCTTGAGTAACTCTTCAGTTGTGGCAAGCAAAACAGGGTCATAGATATAACTTGCAAATCTCCTTTGGTTTTTCTCATCGTATAGATTTACAACAAATACTTGCCCTTGGTGAATCTTACCGTGCCTATTACATCTGCCTGCAGACTGAATGATACTGTCAAGTGGTGCTATGTCTCTTACTACTACATCAAAATCTAAATCTACACCTGCTTCCACTACTTGTGTTGACACCAAAATTCTTGGTTGATTCTGTTTTTCTAATGTCAGAATTTTCTTTATTCTTTCGCTTCTGTCTTTTGGCGTTACAGACGTAGAAAGATAAAAGATTGGAACATTTACTTTATTTTTTAGTTTTAAATAAAATTCTTGGGAACTATTTATCGTGTTTAAAACAAAAAGATAACTTTTTCTAGAGTCTATCTTAAATGTTTCAATGAAATTATTTATGCTTAATCTGTTCTGAATATACTCTATTTGATATCTATTAACCATCCTGAAGTATTTATCTGACACCAACGGATACGCATCGTCAAACAACCTTGGATTTGTTGCAGTAGACACTATAAGATAACTGTCTAACAGTTTAAGAGCCTCTTGAAATGTTTCTCTTATTAAAAAGTAATATTTTAAAGGCAATGCTTGAATCTCATCTAAAATAAATATGCACTTAGAAAACCTATGAAACTTTTTCAACTCACTGTTTTTACCAGAAAACAGGCTATGAAAAAACTGATAGAAAGTTGTTATTACTATTTCTGAGTTCCAAGACTCTATTAATAATTCAGACTTATCAGGATCATACACCTCACTATCATCTCTGTATATATATTGCATTTTATGATGATGTTCAAGAAGTATATGATTTAGATTATCATCAATGCCGTTTGTGCGCAAAACCTCTCTAAATACCAAAGCATTCTGTTCGATAATGCTTACAAAAGGAACAGCATAAACTATTCTATACTGTTGCCCTAGATGTTGTCTTAGACTTAAGGCAAATTTTAAGGCAGTTAATGTCTTTCCAGAACCTGTAGGTAGATTAAGAAAAAAAATTCTCTTGTTAGCAAGTTTTGATATATCTACATTAGAAACTTCAGAATAAGCAAGCCTTCTTATTTCGTTTATTTTGTCTGTATCTATGCAAGTGGTATTAAACTTTTTGTGGTGATATTTGTTTACATAGTTACTACAGTCATCCAGAGTCTGCCGTTTATATTCAAATGTCATAACCGTTGCATCGGTTTTATCACTGTCAATCAAAAGAGAAAAAAGAATGTTTGATAAAAAATAAATGTCTTTTTGTTTGTGATATAGAAAGTCAAGTTTTAGCTTTTCAGTCTGCTTACTTATCTGAAGCAAGTGGTTAATAACAAAATTACTGAAATTATCAGAACTCTTAAGTGGAAATTCTAAACCTAATTTTTCAAGAAACTCACAAAAAGTATCAAAATCAATTGAGCAACAAATACATTTAAGTGATTCTGTTGTCTTGTCAACATCTACATTACTTATTGCTACATCATTAAAAAAGTTTTTCAAATCACCATGATGTCTTTTTACTGATATAAATGAAAGTAGAGGTAACAGTTTTTTTTCAAAATCACTATATTTGTTAATATTTAAAACCTTATGGCTTACAAAGTAATGAGTAAAAATTGCAGAAAACAGCCCGTGATTATACAGAATGCTTTTCAACTTCTTTTTTTCTTCATCATCTGAGTTGATATAATACTGAAAATATCCAGAAGTTTTGCCTAAATCATGTGTAAGCCCTACAATTTGTGCAACACCATCAAGTTTTTCTACTATCCAGTCTGACTTTTCACTTAGTAACACCGACATTCTTTCTTTTGTTTGCACTAAGTGATCTAACAAACTCCGCTTAGGATTGGAATGAGATAGATAATCGTTGATGTCTTTGACTATTTTGAACTTTTGTTTCTTACAGCGTAACAATGTTTCCAACTTCTTCTATTTCATAATACTCAGTTGGAGCAATATAGATAGGTTTCCCATTTCTTTCATAATAAACATCTTCATAGTCACACTCTCTTGTTTTGCTCATGTTTATGACAAATCTTTCTTCACACATGTATTCAGCACCTTCGTAGATTTCAAGTTTCGTGATCTTACTTCTTGGAACAACACTTAACACTGGTATAACTTTGTTGTTTCTTTTTTTCTGATAGTTAAATGTGCCTACGAATTTAAAATCCGCTAAGAAATTAGCACTGCCAAGGTTAACAGTATAGACTGTCCTGTGTTTACTTATACAGTCAAGCAAAGTATCAAAATACGGTTTCTTTTCCTTGTTTTTACAAAACACATAGATGCGGTATTCTGGATTAACAAGTATTTCCATGAAGTGTTGTGTCCTGTTTATTTTCCCGCTTTTGCTGTCATGTAAAGTTGCACTTGTATCAAGAATATTAACTGCCAGCATATTTGAAGTTTTTCTTATCCTTGACTTAAGTTGAATTGCGAACTCAAAATCTTTTTTGCAGAACACATCAAGATATTGTTCTTCTGTAATACCTATACAAGGCTTCATGTTGTCAAGTCCTATGATAGCACCTAAAATACCAGCCGTAGCAGAATACGTGGGAAAAGTATATGTAAGTGCTGAAGTTGTAGTCCAAACTTTTCTAAAATGTCCTATTCTGCCTGAAATGTCAAATACTAATACCATCTGTTTACCTTTTTTAATTGCTATTTTTCTGACTAAACTGGCTGAAAATGTCACCCAAATTTATAACCGCTATTGACTTGCTTTTAAAGTATTCTGAAATGTCAACAGGTTCATCACAATACAGACATACACACTCTTTGTCTTGTATCAATCTAATTTCTTTTATAAGTGGGGCGTATGTGTCTATGAAGTATAAGAGTTTGTCCATTTGTAATGCTACATCTGATATGTTCCTTATTTTTCTTTCTGCATCTATTCTGTTTGCTATATATGTAGGAGATGTTATTTTTATTGTAATTTTTCTGTCTAAATCGCCAATAAAATCTAAATTACCTTCGTGATATACAATCTGAATAAGCAGTCTTGGTGATTGCATCTTGGAAGTGGTTTTTAGTGTTTTAGTGCCAAACCATAAAGAAAAAAGCATTTTGTCTAAATCTTTTTGGGAAAGTAAAACACTTACAATTTCTTCATCAGTCTTTTGACCACTAAAATAAGATTTAAGAATTCTAAAGTGTTCTTTGACTACTATGTTTTCATTAACAACACCATAAAAACCTATAAGACCATAGGGAATTTTGTAACTTGTAGTAATTGTGCCTTGCATTTTGTTCTCCTTTGATGGCAAAACGCTTGTGCCTTCATGTCTTATTACTTCGACAGCGTGATATGTTTTTCCCCAAGCAAACTGAATAGGTCCAGTAAGATGGAAATTAGTCTTTGGTTGAACTGCAATAGCAGCGCTTGCTTCTTTTTCTTCAGTTGCATTTTCAGTAGTTTCAAAGATTTCATTATCCCCATTAAAAAGACTTTTGCTTTCTATCTGTTGTTCTTTTTCTTTTTTCTTTGCCTTTGTTTTTTTGTCTTTGTCATCTTTGGCTTCTTTCTTTTTTGATAAAGGAAAAACTCCACCAAAGCATCTTATATCTATACAGCTTTTTAAAACGTCAAAAAGATTCCCGTTGTATGCATCCCAAATACTTTCTCTTGTGCCTAAAGTTCCATCTGGTAAAAGAATTTCTCTAAAGAAAATCTCTTCACCTAAATAATTGTGTAAATAGTCTCTTATTGTTCGCTTTAGTCTTAAATCAGAAACCCAACACTTTCCATCACTTTCATCTATGCGTGGATAATTAGGCTCATCACTGCCAGGATCCCCGTTTGGATTACAATCTCTTACATCATAGATAAATAAAATCTCTGATCTGTTTTTAATCATTTTTGTTTTCCTCCTTCTTTAAAATGTTTTTATTTCTAAGAAAATCTTTAAAATTTTTTGCTTCTGTATGTCCCCATACAAAACCTAAGCTTACGAATGATTTGTCCAAACCTTCTTCCTTAACCATCGCCATATATCGTGCAGACAAACTTGCAATACTACTGTAAACCATGCCAAACATTCCGTATTGTCTTAGTTTGTTTACAACTTTTACAAACAACTTTTCGGCAAACTGACTGTCAATCTCCATTCTCGAATAGTTTTTTTCAAATTTTCCTACTTCTTCTGCCTGATATTGATAATTTTCTATCCACCTTGCCAACACTCCTAATAGAAAATAACCACCTAACTTAGAAGGCAAGTTTATCATCTGAAAAAACTCCTCAGTAGCACTACGAATCTCATCATAAGAGACTGCCTTTTTTTTGCCTTCTTGTTCTAATTCAAATAAAGTTAAATCTTCCATTAAATTACCTCCAAGTTTATTATGTCTAATTTTTTCAAGAACCATAATAAGAATAATGTTCTATAAAAAAACAACATAAAAAATTTTCCACTACCGTAATTTACATAAACTTTTGATAAATTAGACATAAGTATTTTCAATAATTCTCTTTCATTCACTTTGCTTGCAGAAAAAATGCTTTTTAAAATGTCATAAAACAAATAACTGACTGTTTTGCCTACTCTGAAGTGATTAACTGCACTTATGTTTTGTTTACTATCTAAAACATTAAGACTATAAATGTTTGCTTCAACAAATTTAGAAATATGGTTTTTAAAATCCAAGTCCAAATAAGACAGTGTTTTTATTGCCTCTCCCGCGGCATCTATTATTTTCTTTAGCCTTGTCGGATATACATCTTCTATGTAAAGTTTTATTTTTTCTTGACTGTTATTCTGCTCTATAAATAAAAAGTCATAAACTACTTCATTCTGATCTGACAACAACTCTATGTAATTTGCATGAGCCGATTCGATATCTTTAGGTGTAAAGGTTTCTAAAATGTCTACATATCTCTGATACACTTTTTCATGATCTATAGAAATTGATTTTGGTATAATTACACAGTCCATACCAAAAAATTTTACTTTGTGTTTTTGTAAAAAACTTTTAGCAATCTCCATATGTTCATAGCAGTCTGCACATATAGGCATATTTAGATATGCTTGTTCTATGTTTGTCCGCCCTGTAATGTAGCCTTTTTTGTCTATTGTGAAAAACTTGTATGGCAACTGACAGTAAACTTCTTTATTGCCAAAACATATCATGCACTTGCCAAAGTTGTTTTTAAATTTTCTGTTCTTATAAGTCTTGTAAAACTGGACAAATTCGCTTATCTCCCCTAAATACTTTCCATCAATTTTCACCGTAAAGAGAACCATCTTTTCAAGATTGTAATCCAGTATCATTTGCTTTACTTCAGAACAAATGTATTCTACAAATTCGTCCTTTTGCATGTCTGCAAAACAACTGTTTTTTTTATTACAAAAATTGGAAAACCAAAAGTATATTTTTGTTATGCCCTTTTTTAAATTTTGATGTAACTGCTGTAGATTTAAAGTTTTTTCTTTTTTGCCTTTTCCTTTATGAAAAGGGATAAAAATCTTCGCCATGGTAGAACATTCCTGCCCCTGACCCTCACCGTAGTAAAGATATTTCGACGGAGACTGGAAATTCTCAATACTCAGTTGGTTTCGAATTATGTCAAAACATAAAACTCTTTCATTACGAGTAAATAATTTTTCTTTCTTTTCTTGGTTATAAAGAATCTCACCTATTTTTTGAAGAGACTTTAGCATAAGAAATCTCCTTTTTGTATATATTATTTTGTTTTTGGTTCTAAATCTTTATAGGTAGAATAGAAACTGAAATATTGTCCTTTGTTTCAAATCCTCATAGGTAGAATAGAAACAGGAAAGGGGGATAAAAATGAGAGAAATAATAGAAAACAGTTTCAAATCCTCATAGGTAGAATAGAAACACGTTTTCTTTGTCTTTCTCATCTATCATTGAGATCAGTTTCAAATCCTCATAGGTAGAATAGAAACCTCATCCGCATACGCATTTTCTGATAGCGTGGACAGAGTTTCAAATCCTCATAGGTAGAATAGAAACTTGTTTTTGTTTTTCTATCGCCTTTTCTTCTTCTTGTTGTTTCAAATCCTCATAGGTAGAATAGAAACTGCGCCCCGCAAGCCTGATAATTTTTTTCCAATCGTGTTTCAAATCCTCATAGGTAGAATAGAAACCCTCTTTCTCTCTCTTTTCACTTTCGTATCTTTGCAAGTTTCAAATCCTCATAGGTAGAATAGAAACAATTATCTCACAGAGACACGCAATTTTTTATGCACG
>JANXCA010000069.1 GCA_025060535.1 Endomicrobiia bacterium
AGGTAATATCAAGGTAGCACAAAATTACATTATTGTCGAAAAACCCAGTGTCCTTATTCATCTTCGCAATCAGCATGAAACTGCCTATGTTCCAGCTGGATATTATAAATATTCAATTGCAAAAGAAAGCAGGCTCTGGAATTTTTCCAGAGTAATAAAAGATTAAAGAAAATAATAAAAGACCAAAGGAGGATTTATCATGAAAACAAAAAAAACAGGAAAACAGGCAAACGAAGTCTGTCTTATCAAAGAAGTTGAAGCTGTTATTGAAGAAAGACCTAAACCTCAAACTATCCGGGAACAAATTCTCCAACTTGCCGAGGAAATTAAAGACAAATACTATGAACTGTCTATTCTCTTATCTGAAGTATATCATTCCAAACTATATGAGCAATGGGGATACAAAACAATCAAAGAATATTTTGAGCTTGAAGTAGGTATGTCCTATAGGTCAGGAATGTATCATATAGAAATGGGGGATGCTATTAAGAAAATGGGCATTTCAAAAGATGTAATAAAAGGACTTGGATGGTCTAAATTCAAAGAACTTGCAAAATTAAGTAATCAAGCTACAGTAGAGGAATTTCAACAGATAATTAAGGAAGTTAAAGACATGTCCGTCAAAGAAGTAGAAAACTTTGTCAAGAAAAAGAAAATAGAACAAGCTGAAGAAAAAACTATCCTTACATTCACTCTATTGAAAGAGCAGGCTGAAATTGTAGAAAAAGCAATTGCTATTGCAGGAGAACTTCTTAATATACCTGTTGGAGAACAAAGAGGACGTTGTCTTGAATTCATTTGTCTAGAATTCCAAGCTCATTACAATCCAGAAATAACTGATTACATTAAACAACTTATGATACCAGATGAAAAATTTAAAAAAGCAAAATATAAAGAAAGAGTAGACAAGGAGGGTAAAAATGGCAAAAAGAATAGAAAAAATTAAAAAACTATACGAAGAATGGAAGCATCAAAGAGACACAATTGAGCTCGGAGTTTACAGTTCAGTAGCTGTCTTATGCGAAGACTGTGGATATCGCTTTGTTGCTCGAGTTAGAATGACACTTCCACCATGCCTAAAATGTGGGAGTGTCAATACCTATGACTACAAAAAAGTAGACTAAGGAGGAAAAATGGCGACAGTCTGGATCGTTAACAAAAGAAATCACAACTATAAAGACGCAGAAAAATTTGGTAAACTAGAAGTCCTTACAGCAGGGAAAATGAATATTTTTAGAGCGAACGATCTAGTTAAGGATGTTATAAATAAACTTGCTAATAAAACAAGTCCAAACGATTTAATTGTCCTTTCAGGATATATTATAGCTAATAGTATTGTCATTCATTACTTCTTAAAAAAATACGGTAAAGCTAATTTGCTTGTGTGGGATGCAAATAACAACAAATATGTCAAAATACATTTGAGCGATTTTGCAGTTTAAAGGAGGAATTTATGAAAAAACAATTAAAGACAAAAGAAACTAAACAAATTAAAAAAGAATTCAATCCATCTGAATTAGTAGATAAATATGGTCAGCTTGTAGAAATGGAAAAACAACTCAAAGAAGAAAAAGACGCACTCAAAAAACAAATTCTTGATTTACTTACTAGTCTCAATGTAGAAAAGTTGTCAGGAAGTATCTATACAATAACAAAAGTATCCACAATTTTAACCGAACTTGACCCTTTGAAAGTATACGAAATAGCTGGTAAAAAACACTTCAATGAATTGTTCAGAGTTAACATGGAAAATGTAAAAAAACACTTGTCCATTGAACAGATAGAAAAGTGTACTATAACCCATAAGGAAGGTTCACCAAAACTGATAGTTAAGAAAAATGAATAAAATAATGAGTAATGAAATATACATTATGTCAGGTAAAAAAAGAGTGCAGGCTTATACTAATATAACAGCTTTTGTAGTTGTAGTCGGAGAGACAGGTATTGAACAATACCTGTCTCAAAGTGATTTATTAAGAAGAAGCTGGACACGGACTATTGAGAACAATGAGACAAATTACATAACAGAAACTTGCTATGAAGTAAAAATGCCTGTTACTTTAAAACTTGTTTATATTAAAAACAGCATGGGCACAGGAACTTTAAAAGCAAAAGAAGTAATTAATTTACTATTAAAAGTTAATCCGTATTCAACAAAAGTTATTGAATTAAAAGACAAATATAACGTGTGCAAAGTTAAATTCAATGGCGAACTTGAATTAAAATCCTCTACAGTCAAATCTATAGAGGACTTAAAAAAATGGTTTACAATAGTAAAAGAAAATCTTAAACCTAATAAACAGATAAATAGACAAATATTGTGGTAAAGGAGGGGACAATGTCAGTAATTAGACAAATAAAAATTAAATATGATCTAGAAAAGATAGAACAAATATGCCATGAGCTTGGTTTGTTTACCGCAAGAAATGTCCCTATTAAGAATATTATTGGTTCAGTTATTGACAATCCTGAAGAAGTCCTTTACTTAGCAATAGCTAAACAAAAAGGAGATAAATTTAATATTGGATTTACTATTAAGAATGGAGAAACATATCTATATGTAGACAGATATTACAAAGACAATAATGCCATCATTGAAAATATTTTGACTAAATACATTATAAATAGCTTATATCCTTATTATCATATGGCAGAAATAAAAAATAAAAGCCCAAAAGAAATAGTTATGGTTTTCAGGAGGTAGTGTATGGATGAAGAAATAATTATAACAATTAATAAAGACAATTTTAGTATTCAAATCGATATGGTTGGATATCAAGGGCAAACTTGCATTACCGATATTGAAGAAATACAAAAATTACTTAATGCCACAACCATATCAGAACGAATTAAAGATGATTATTTTGATGTCAAAAAGGTCGGGCATGTTGGTCGTAAAAATAAATTTTGAAGATTTAACTATACAAATATTAGAAGCGCCAGAGACTGACACAGAACAAGAACAAACACCAGAATTAATATGCTTTCTATGCAACAAAAGTAATTGTAAACAAGACTGTCTCGTATACTGTGGATAAATTTTGCAATAAGAAAGGAGGCTTTATGGTCGTAACAATAAAAACAGGGACAGAAGCATGGAGTTTTATTATATCAAATGATTTAAATTTTATAAGAGAACGGGCAATCCAAACTTTTATTATGGCTAAAGAGAAATATCCTAACGAAAGGACATCTATTCAAGGGTTGCCAGACGAAGAAGTTATAAAAATCAAAAAGACAGCATACAAATTGATGAGCAAAAAAAGGAGAAATAAATGAACACGAACTTTAAACAAACATTACTTACTTATTTAAAATGCAATTTTCCATTAATCTATATAGAAACTATAGAAATTGATAGAGTTATAAAAGAAATACTTGATGTAGTAAATGAATTTAATTTGTGGTTGCCTAGTTGTGAAACTGCCCCAAAATCGCTAAAATTAAAAGGTTTATCTGTTCTAAAGTGGGATATCCACTCTGGCTTGGTTAATCTAAAAACCAATGAAGAACTAAAAAATACTGCCTATCCAGTAAACATGTTTGAATACATTTTAAAAGACGATAGTCCTTCTGGTGTGTATATAATAGAACATTTTCACTTAAATATGGATGAACCAAGAATGGCTTTACACGTGGCTTTATTAAGGAAAATGTTTAATAAATGCAAAACTAAAAACAAACACTTGTTGTTCATAAGTCCAATTCCAAAAATTCCTATAGAAATAAGAGATTTGTTCGCCGTTGTTGAGTTTAAACTACCAAACTATAAAGAACGCTTTGACTTCATCCAACAGGAAGTATTAGCAAGAAATTGTAAAATAAGTAAGCATGAAATTGAGCAAGCATCTGAAATATCAGCCGGAATGACTTTAAATGAAATAGAGAACGCATTAAGCGTCGCTTTAGTTTTATCAAAAGGTAAACATATTAATCCACAAATTATAGCTAATGAAAAAACTAAATCCGTAAAAAGGTCTGGTTTACTTGAGATAATGGAAGTTGATTATGGATTAGAAGCCGTTGGTGGTTTGTCTAGATTTAAAGAATGGGCTATGAAAGTAGCCAAAGTATTTAAAAATTTAAGACAAGCAATAAAATATAAATTACCTATACCAAAAGGTTGTCTTATTTTTGGTGTATCTGGAACAGGCAAATCTTTATTAGCTAAAGCAATAGCTAAAGAATTTGGAGTGCCTCTTTATAGAGCCGATGTTGGTAGATTATATAGCTCACTGGTAGGAGAAACTGAAAGTAATACAAGAGAATTGTTTAAGCTTATAGAAGCATTAGCTCCATGTGTAGTTCTTTTTGATGAAATAGAAAAACTATTTTCTGGTCTTGAAAGTTCCTCTGCTTCTGACAGCGGAACTACAGCAAGACTAATAGGCAATTTTTTATACTTTATGCAGGAAAAAACTGTTCCCGCTTACTTTGTAGCAACAGCAAATAATGTTGAAAATATTGCACCAGAATTACTCAGAGCAGGAAGATGGGACGAGATTTGGTTTGTGGACCTTCCGTCTTTTGAAGAAAGAATAGAAATATTTAAAATCCATATTCAAAAGACGGGCAGGGATTTGAAAAAATTCCCTAATATAGAAATTCTTGCTTTAGAAACTGATAAATATACAGGAGCAGAAATAGAAAATATAGTTAAAAGTGCTATGTTTAATGCTTTTTATGAAAATAGAGATTTTACTCAAGAAGATTTACTAAAAGCTATAAAAGAAGTTAAACCTATATCTAAATTCAAGGAAGAACAAGTTGAATATTTAAGAAATTGGGCATTATATAGAGCAAAGAGGGCTAATTAAATGAACAAACTTCAAAAACCTAAAGTAGTTGTGTTATCGTTACCAGAACATTTAGACAGATTTATAACTAAAATCGCTAGTGAGAAGAAAATTAGAAAAACTACATTAATAAAAAATATTTTATCTGAATGGATAGATAAACAACTATGGATAGCAAGGAAGAAAAAGTAAACTTAAGTCTTAAATATGGAAATAGTTACATCATTGAAAAGCACGACTTAATCGTTGATTGCGAACCTATGTTGCTTTTACCTGATTTGATACTATTGCTTTTGGATGTAAAAAGCCCGAGTCCTAAATTTGTCCTACTAGAAGCTTTGATTATTCAAAGACTACATTTTGAAACAGAACGAGCTGGTATTGTCCTTAAAGACGCAAAATTTGTTCAAATAAACTTAAAAGAATGGTGGGCAAAACACTTCTGGTTTATACATCCTAAAAGATTTGAAACTGTTGTAACCAAACTAATAGACCAAAATTTTATTCTAAACTACAAAATTGATGATAATAATCAATGGTTACGAGTAAATTATAAAAGATTAGAATATAAAGATATCTATGAAATAAGAAAAAAAATGGCTATCAAAATTAAAAAACTAAAACAACGAATTCAAAAGCTGAAAAAAAGTAAAACCTATTATAGTAAAAGGAAATTGATGGAATTAAAAGAAAAAGTAAAGAAAAAAGCAACTAAAGCCGTGTTTTTCAAATTATGATGTTGACAAAATAGCTTGTTAAATTATATACTTATGAAAAAATAAACACTAAGGAGGTTTAATTATGTCAATTAAGATTGAGAAGAATGTGCCAATAACAAAAAGAATTTATCAAAAGAGAAATGCATATCCATTTAGAAGTTTAGAAATTGGAGATTCATTTACTGTCCCACTTGAAGAAGAAAAAAGAATTAGAACTTTAGCTTCTGTCTGGGGCAAAAAACTCAAAAAAAGATTTATTGTATCAAGAGAAGAGGAGGAAGTTAGAGTATGGAGAGTAGAATAAATCAATTAGAAGCATTATTTAATTCTATAGAAACTGCCATACAAGAAGAAGTTTCAAGAAGTAAAAATACTGAGCATCACAATGATATAATCATTTCCTTCTTAAGGTCTATGTATATGGCTTCAACTCTTGATGCAGATATTATAAAAAAAGATTATTTTAGAAAAGCCTACAATACCATTATATCTGCATTAAAAAGCGTGCCTAAAAGAGATGAAACTTTTTTATTACTAATTGCTATAGTTATAGACACACTGGACTGTTTAGGAACAATAGAAATAGATAATCAGATAGTTAAATTCAATACAGCAGACATTTTTACTAAACTTGTAAACTTATTTTATGAAGCAATTGTTGCCGATACAACTACAAATACTGTAGAAACACATTGTACTTTGTGTAACAAAATTATAAAGGTGCCAAAAGAAAAAGCCGATTTAGTCCATATATGCTCTGCCTGTAAAGAATAATAAAAACTATTTAATAGGGGGTTCAGGTGAAGTACATCAGTCTTTATTTTCTAAATCCAGATATAGAGAAAAAAATTGTTACTTACTTTGGAGAAGAAGAAAATGTAATAATTAAAATAGCTATATTTAAAAAAATAATGCTTGAAACAGAATTTTACCTTCCTATTAAAAGCCTAAACGATATATTAAACCTAAAACACCATAGCAGTATTCAGAAAAAAGTAGCCAACATTAATAACAAAGCTAAAGACCTAATCAATAATATATTACTAACTTACAAAACTAACTATAGTAGAAAAACAATGATGGACATAAATTTGCACAACTTTAATGAAGTAGTTAAAAAAATTCTGGGCAAGGAGGATTTTGACCTACCTTACCCAGATAACGAAGCTAGGGGGCTTCAGATGAGTTTATATTTAATTCTAACAAATCCAATAATAGAATGTCAACTATTAAATTTGTTAGGAATCAAAGAAACAAACTTA